>CAYHPT010000237.1:1770-2549 GCA_964358435.1 uncultured bacterium
TGCTCGGTTATGTGATCAGCCCATACGAGGACCTCGACTTGCCCGTCCCGGTGGGCGCGACATTTAGGACGCCTTTGCCGTCCTTCTGCACACAGGCCCCGTGGATTGAGTGGATGCCGTACTCCCCCGCCAGAACGCGTCCGACCGCCCCCAGGACCCAGGATTTGAGCTGACCGTAGTAGGCGGTGTTGAAAAAGACGATGGTGTTGCTGCGCCGGCTGTAGTACGCCGCCTCCTCCTGATCGGGCACCTGCCCCATCGCGTAGACGGTGACCTGCGGCTCCGCCGGCGGCGTCATCCCCGTGATGGTCCGCCACTCCTCCGGGATGTACCAGTTGTCCACCCAGAAGTCGAGCAGGTGCGACGAGTTGGTGGTGGCGCGTACGCGCACGCCATGGATGATCACGTCGTGCGCGAAGACCGGCTGCCGCTCGCGGCTGGCGCGGATGTGCGCCTCGGCCGCGCCCACCAGTTCGTCGCGGCGTCCCGGGAGGCGGTCGATGGTCTTGTCGTGGATGGCGGTGCGGGTCTTGGTGCGGGTGATGGTGTTGCCTGCGCCGATCGGACTGCCGGGCCATTCAATGCCATCTGTGGAAGGCGCTGCCGGGAAGGTGTATGGCTGGCTCACGCGGGCCTCCTATGTTACCCTGGCGTTACATCAGCGTGACAGGGGTGAAACGCCTCGGCCGGACAATGACGATGGGCACAGCGAAAGGACGATCCCTGACGGGCGCCACCTGCACTATGGAGGCTCGAAAGAGGAGTGTCAAGATGCGCAG
>CAYHPT010000238.1:0-2542 GCA_964358435.1 uncultured bacterium
TCTCGACGGGGTAGTTGGCCTTCAGGTACGCGGTGTAGTAGGCGATCAGACCGTAGCAGGCGGCGTGCGCCCGGTTGAACCCGTAGCGGGCGAAGGGCTCAAACTGCTCCCACAGCAGGTCGGCGGATCGTCGGGGGATCCCCTGCTTTCGGCACCCGGCGATGAACTTCTCCCGCTGCGCCTCCAGCTTGTCCCTGATCTTCTTGCCCACGGCGTAGCGCAGGAGGTCGGCCTCCGCCAGGGTGTAGCCGGCCGCCGCCTGGGCCACGGCCATCACGTCCTCCTGGTAGACCATCACGCCGTAGGTCTCGCGCAGCACCGGTTCCAGCGACGGGTGCAGGTAGGTAATCGGCTCGCGGCCGTGCTTGCGCCGGATGTAGGCGGGGATGTTGGCCATCGGCCCGGGGCGGAAGAGCGCCACCATGGCCATGATGTCCTCGATGCGCGAGGGGCGCAGCTCCTTGACGTAGCGCGTCATCCCCGCGCCCTCCAACTGGAAGATCCCCACCGTCTCGCCGGCGGAGAGGAGATCGTACGTCGTCTGGTCGTCCAGGGGGATGGACTTCAGGTCGATCCGCCGACCCCGCGTGCGCTCGATGATCCGCAGCGCCGTGTCCAGGATGGTCAGGTTGATCAGCCCGAGAAAGTCCATCTTCAGCAGGCCGATCTTCTCGACCGCGTTCATGTCGTACTGGGTCATCACCAGATCGCCCTTGGTCGACTTCTGCAGCGGCACGTGCTCGATCAAGGGGTCGCGGGAGATGATCACCCCGGCGGCGTGGGTGCTGGCGTGGCGGGCCACCCCCTCCAGCTTCTGCGCCAGGTCGAGCAGGCGGCGGATCTGGGCATTCTCCGCCGCAGCGCTAGCCAGGTCGGGGTCGGCGCGCACCGCCTCGTCGATGGACGCGTTGAACGGGATCAGTTTGGCGATGCGGTCCACGTCCCCGTAAGGCAGTCCCATCACCCGGCCGACGTCGCGGACGCCCTGCCGCGCGCCCATCGTGCCGAAGGTGATGATCTGGGCCACCCGGTCGCCGCCGTAGCGGTCGATGACGTAGCGGATCACCTCATCGCGGCGGCTGTCCATGAAGTCCACGTCGATGTCCGGCGGGGTGACCCGCTCCAGGTTGAGGAAGCGCTCGAAGGGCAGCCGGTACTGGATCGGGTCGACGTCGGTGACCCCCAGAGCGTAGAGCACCAGGCTACCGGCGGCGGAGCCGCGCACGGTGGTCAGGATGCCACGGCCGCGGGCGAAGTTGACGAAGTCCTGGACGATGAGGAAGTAGGCCGCGTAACCGGTCTTGGCGATGATGTCCAGTTCCCGGTCCAGCCGCTCTTGCACCTCCGGCGTGACGCGGCCGTAGATGCGGCGGAGGCCGGCTTCGCAGAGCTTGCGCAGGTAGGAATCGGCGGTCTCCCCCTCCGGCACCGGGAAGTGCGGCAGTTTGAGCCGCCCCATCTCGATCTCGATGTGGGCACGCTCGGCGATGGAGAGCGGCGCGCGCAGGGCCTCCGGGATCTCGGCGAAGAGGCGGGCCATCTCCTCGGGGCTCTTCAGGTAGAACTCCGGCACGTTGCCCATGCGCGGCTTGTCGGTCTGGTCCAGCCCGATGTTCATCTGGATGCACATCAGGGCGTCCTGCGCGTCCGCCTCCCCCTGGCGGACGTAGTGCACGTCGTTGGTGGCGAGCAGCGGCAGGTCCAGGTCCCGCGCCAGCTGGACCATCCCCTTGATCACCCGGGCCTCGTCGAGGAGGCCGTGGTTCTGCACCTCCAGGAAAAAGTTGCCGGGGCCGAAGATGTCGCGGTAGGTGGCGGCGATCTCCCGCGCGCCGGCCAGGTCCTCCCGCAGGATCGCCCGCGCCACCTCGCCCTGCAGGCAGGCGGAGGAACCGACGAGCCCGGCACTATGGCGGGCCAGCACCTCGCGGTCGATGCGCGGTTTGTAGTAGAAACCCTCCAGGTGCGCTACCGTGGTCAGGGCGATCAGGTTGCGGTAGCCCTCCGTGGAGGTGGCCAGCAGGATCAGGTGGGCGGGGTTGATGTCCAGCCGCGGGTCGCGGTCGGCGAGCCCCCGCGGCGCGACGTAGGCCTCCACGCCGAGGACGGGATTGAGGCCGTGCTCCTTCGCCGCCAGGTAGAACTCGACGGCGCCGTACATGGCGCCGTGATCGGTGACGGCGATGGCCGGCATGCCCAGCCGCGCCGCCTCCTGCATCAGGGGGCGGATGCGGCTGTGACCGTCGAGCAGCGAATACTCCGTGTGCAGGTGGCAGTGCACGAACGGGTCGGGCATCCGTGGGTCCTCTGGAAAAGTGTACTGCCTGAGGGCGGTCTCTAGAAGAGCGTGCGGCTGGTAAAGGCGAACTCCCGCACCAGGACCGGCGGGGCGTAGACGGCCATCTCCTCTCCGACCAGCCGGCCTTCCGCGCCGATGGCGCCGACGGCCACGTCCA
This sequence comes from uncultured bacterium, assembly GCA_964358435.1. Classification (GTDB taxonomy): domain Bacteria; phylum Sysuimicrobiota; class Sysuimicrobiia; order Sysuimicrobiales; family Humicultoraceae; genus Humicultor. Next base: position 2,457 of record CAYHPT010000238.1, read on the forward strand.
GGGCCCGCTCCGCAAGCCCGCCCCAGGGGTCTGGCATCGTTACTCCCCTCCGACCGCGACCAGCACCGCGGTGGCGCCGTGCTCCT
>CAYHPT010000239.1:0-2537 GCA_964358435.1 uncultured bacterium
GCAGCGACCGTCATAGCGATGTCGCGGGTATAGGCAAAGACGATCACGCCAGCCAGGAGAGCAGAGGACACGATAATCTCCCCGCCGCGCCGACGCATCAGTGCGACTGCGGCGGACGCTTCGAACTCCGCGATCCGTTCAGGGGTCAGGCCGAAGTCCGTTGGTTGTGGTTCCTTGGGCTTCTCCATGCGCGTCATCCTTCACGCCGGGCAGGGTTATGCCACCCAGCGTAAGATTCAGTCCCATAACCCCTTATGCCCAAAGGGAATGGCGCATGCCCCGCACGACTGAAGGAGAGTAGCCCCAGCACATCTGAACATCTTTCGCGCCCACTATCTTCTCCACACCTAACGGTCCCTGATGGCGTCTGCTGCCATTCGCCAGGGTTGATCCGCACCGACAGCCCGTAGGTCATGCCTTCGCTTTCACCGCTGATGATCCTAATTGGTGGAGGCAGCCTATGCAGGAGGGATAACGTCGCAGGCCGCCCAAAGTCTACTCAGGTGATTCCCTCGACTCCGTATCTGAACTTTGCCGTTGACCTGGCCCGCCGCGGCGGCGCCCACCTCATGTCGCTCCTCTCGACGGCGGCCGCCGCCAAGGAGATCCGGTTCAAGGGTCCCACCGACTTGGTCACCCGAGCCGACAAAGAGGTCGAAGCGCTCATCGCCGCGCGTGTGCGCGCCGCCTACCCGGACCACGGGTTCCTGGCGGAGGAGGGGACGGTCCGGGACGGGGCGGAGTACCGCTGGGTCGTCGATCCGCTGGACGGGACCACCAACTTCGCCCACGGCCTACCCTGGTTTGCCGTCTCCGTGGCCCTGGAGCATCAGGGCACCGTCATCATGGGTGTGGTTTACCACCCGCCGCTCGATGAGTTATTCGTCGCCGAACAGGGGAAGGGCGCCTGGGTTTCCCCGCGTGGCGGCGCGTTCGTCCGCCTGGCGGTTTCCCCGACGGAGGACCTGGGCGCGGCGCTGTTATCCACAGGCCTGCCCGGGCGGGCGCGGCGGCTGCGGCACATGCGGACCATTCCGCCCTTTCTGGAGCGGTCTCGGGAAGTACGGATCATGGGGTCTGCCGCCATCCACCTGGCGTACGTCGCGGCGGGGCGCCTCGATGCGTTCTGGGAACCTGGGCTAAACCTCTGGGACGTGGCCGCGGGGATAGTACTGGTAGAGGAAGCGGGCGGCCGGGTGACCGACCTGCAGGGCGCGCCCTCCCGGTCGGGGGACATCCTGGCCACGAACGGACACATGCACGCCGCGATGCTCGACATGCTGGCTACCAGTACGTGACCGTGAGTGCGATAATGGACGAAAAGACCCTGGCGCTGTGAGGTGAGGGCGATGGCCGTTCAACCGCAACCGGTGGAGCGGCCGTGGGTCAGGTTCTACGACGACGGGGTGCCGGCGCACCTCACCTACCCCGGCATCCTCCTGCACCACATCCTGGAGGAGAGCGCCCGCAGGTACCCTCGCCTCACCGCGCTGCTCTTCTTCGGCCGGCGAACTACCTACGCCGAACTGGACGCCCTGGCCAGCCGCTTCGCCGCGGGACTGCAGCGGTTGGGTGTACGCAGCGGAACACCGGTCTCCCTCCACCTGCCGAATTCACCGCAGTTCGTCATCGCCTACTACGGGATTCTGAAGGCCGGCGGCATCGCCGTCCCGCACAACCCCCTCTACACCGAGCGGGAGATCGAGCACCAGCTCAAAGACGCGGGCGTGGAGGTGGCGGTCACCCTGAACCAGTTCTTCCCGCGCGTGGCCGCGGCCGCGCAGCGGACCGGCGTGCGGCACATCGTCTTCACCGGGATCCATGAGTACATGCCGCCGCACCTGCGGCTGCTCTATCCGATCAAAGCGAAGCGCGAGGGGCAGTGGGTACGGGTTATTCCGGGGCCAGGGGTCTTGCCGTTCAGCGCCTTGCTGGCGGACGCGCGGCCGCAGGCGGTGGCGCTGAGCCCCGACGATCCCGCGCTCTACCAGTACACCGGCGGCACGACGGGTGTCCCGAAGGCCGCCGTGCTCACGCACCGCAACCTGGTCTACAACACGCTGCAGGCCGCGGCCTGGTTCCCCGGGAGCGGACACGCCGGGGAGCGGGCCATGGCCGTGCTGCCCTTCTTCCACATCTATGGGATGACCTCGGTGCTGAACTTCTCCCTGCGCCTGGGCATGGCGATCATCCTGGTCCCGCGCTTCGATCCGGAGATGGTCCTGCACGCCGTGCACCGCCACCGGCCGACGGTGTTCCACGGCGTCCCCACCATGTACTCGACGCTGCTGAGCCATCCGAAACTGGCCCAGACGGACATGCGCTCCATCCAGACCTGCATCAGCGGAGCGATGGGCCTGCCCCAGGAAGTGCAGCGCCGCTGGGAGGCGGCGACGGGCGGCCGGCTGGTGGAAGGCTATGGCCTCACCGAGGCCGCGCCCGTCACGCACTGCAACCCCATCTACGGTCAGCGTAAGGCCGGCTCCATCGGCATCCCCGTCCCCGATGTCGAGGCCAAGATCATGGACTACGATAAG
>CAYHPT010000240.1:0-2515 GCA_964358435.1 uncultured bacterium
CCCGCCCCGAGGGCGGGTCGATAATGAAGACCCCGTACAGTCCTTTGTGGATGTGCCGTTTCAGCGGGAGCGTGTGGCAGTGGTAGAGGTGCAGCCCGAAGGGTTCCGCGTCAAACTCGTAGACGAAGCTCTTTCCCGGGAGGATCTCCCCCGGCCCAACGCCAGGTACTCCGTCCATCTCGGCCGTGTGGACTCCGTGAAAGTGCATGGTGTGGGGATGGCTGCCCGCGTTGATGAACTTCACCCGGACGCGCTCTCCGGCGCGGCAGCGGAGGGTCGGGCCGGGCACCGTGCCGTTGAAGGTCCACGCTGGAAAGAAGAGGCCTGGCGCGATCTCGATCTGCTTGTCGAGCGCGACGACCTGGAACTCTCGCAAGACCCGCCCGTTCGCTAGGCGGCTGGTTCTGCCCCGTTCGAACGACGTGAGGAAAGCGACCGGATCGTACCCCATCCGCTTCACATCGATCTCGCCCACCGTGGTGTTGCCGCCGTGACCGAGCGGCGGCGGCGCCGCGGGCGGATACCCCGGCGCCGCCGCTGCCGGGGCGGAGTGCGGGTGGCCGGGCGCGGATGTGGGCCCGGCGGCCGATGAGACCTTGGTCACCAGCGGCAGGAGGCCGGCCCCGCCCAGCAGGCCGGCGGCCGCCGCCAGAAATCCTCGCCGTGACACAGGACGCGGTGGCATAATGGATCGCCTCGTCGGGCCCGCGGGATGGATTGCCTTCGAAATTTAGCCTTGGCTAAATCTACCGCCGGAAGGGGCCGGCGTCAAGTGCGGGCGGGCCGGCCGGCGCAGCGGGCGCAGGAGACCGGGCAGGGCTCGACATGGATCGTGACGTCCGTGTGGGGCAGCGCCTCCTGGATGTGCGCCTCCAGGTCGTCGCAGAGCGCATGGGCCTGCCCCACGGACATGATGCGGTGCAGCACCAGGTGCAGGTCGATGAAGCGGTCCCGGCCCGCTTTGCGCGTGCGCAACGAATGATACTCCACAATCTCGTCGGCGTGGTCGGCCAGGATGCGGCGTACCTGCGCCTCCTCGTCCTCCGGCAGGCGCGTATCCATCAGCCCGGCGAGAGAGGACTGGGACACCTGCCAGCCCATGCGGATGATGTGCCCGCCGACCAGGATCCCCACCACCGGGTCAACCCAGGGGAGGCCCGCGGAAATCTGCACGCCCAGGCCGACGATCACAGCCACCGATGTGGTGACGTCGGCGAAGAGGTGGCGCGCGTCCGCCTCCAGCGCCGCGGAATCCTGCCGCCGGGAGATCTGCAGCAGCCAGCGGGCCACCAGATAGTTGACCGCCGCCGCCAGCGCCACCAGGCCCACGCCCGCGGGCAGGTACGCCAGCGGCACCGGCCGCACCAGCCGGTGCACCGCGTTGCCGATGACGACCACGCCCGCCAGGAAGATCATCGCGCCCTCGCTGGCGCTGCTGACGTACTCCGCTTTGCCGTGCCCGTACCGGTGGCCCTCGTCCGGCGGCCGCGAAGCGATCACCAGACTGTAAAGGGCGATGTTCGCCGCCAGGACGTTGACCACCGACTCGGCGGCGTCGGAGAGGATGGCGGCGGATCCCGTGAGGAGGTAGGCGACGAACTTCAGGGCGAGCAGGGCCAGGCTGACCGCGACCGAGAGGAGCGCGGCGCGCACCCGCACATGCGGCACCACAGGAACGTGCGCCACTTCCTCACTCTACCACGAGCGGAAAAATCGGAGGAAGTCGCCCCGCCGGCACGGAAGAGTTGGGCGTGCGCGTCCGCCGGGCTCTCCGCGTCCTTCTCCTGATCCTGTTTATCGTCGTGCTGGCGCTGGGCGGCGGGGCGGTCTACCTGGCGCGCCGCCCCTTCCCCCAGACGAGCGGCCCGCTGCGCGCCCGCGGGCTGGCCGCGCCGGTGGAGGTCATCCGCGACCGCTGGGGCATTCCCCACATCGACGCGCAGAATCCGCGCGACCTCTTCTTCGCCCAGGGCTACGTACACGCGCAGGACCGCCTCTGGCAGATGGAGCTTTTCCGCCGCACCTCCGCGGGCCGCCTCTCCGAGATCTTCGGCCCGCCCACACGGGGAGTCGATCGCTTCATGCACGTGCTCGGCCTGCGCCGGGCGGCGGAGGCGGCGTGGGCCGCGGCGGGCCCCGCGGCGGCCGACCCCGCCGTGGCCCCGATGGTTGAGGCTCTCCGCGCCTACAGCGACGGCGTCAACGCCTTCATCGACACGCACCGATCGCGCCTGCCGCTCGAGTTCACCATCCTGCAGACGCAGCCGGAACCGTGGAGCCCGGTGGACAGCCTGGCCTTCGGCAAACTCATGGCCTGGGTGCTCGGCGGGAACTGGCGCGCCGAACTGCTGCGTAGCGCCATGGCGGTGCGGTTCGGCCCCAAGGGCGCGGACGCCCTGCTGCCGGAGCAGTTCCCGGGGTCGCCGACGATCATCGCGCAGGCTGGTCGCTCCGTCCGCCGCGCCACACGACCGACCCCACCGGTCTCCATCGGCCGGTCGGCCCGGGCGCCGGT
>CAYHPT010000241.1:0-2512 GCA_964358435.1 uncultured bacterium
ACGGGCAAATCCTACGTGATCCCGGTCCTGTACGGCGCCTACCCGGCGGCCGGCGCGGCCATCCGGGCGACCGACCTGCGCCAGATCAAGGTGTCCGCGGACGACTTCGGGTTGATGAGCTACGACCCGGGGTTCATGAACACGGCCGCCGCCCGCAGCCGCGTGACCTTCGTCGACGGCGAGCGCGGCATCCTGCGCTACCGGGGGTATCCCATCGAGCAGCTGGCGGAGCAGTCCACCTACCTGGAGACCGCCTACCTGCTGCTGTACGGTGAGCTCCCCCTGCGCGAACAACTGAACGAGTGGACGTACGAGATCACCCACCACACCATGCTCCACGAGTCCATCAAGAAGTTTCTGGACGGGTTCCACTACGACGCGCACCCCATGGGGATGCTCATCGGCACCCTGGGAGCGCTCTCCACCTTCTATCCGGAGGCGCGGCACATCCACGACCTGGTGGTGCGCCGCAAGCAGACGATCCGCCTGATCGCCAAGATGCCCACCCTGGCCGCCTTCGCCTACCGGCACAGCCGCGGCCTCCCCTACGCCTATCCGGATAACGACCTCTCCTACACGGGCAACTTCCTGAACATGCTCTTCAAGACCACCGAGCTGAAATACACGCCCCACCCCGTCCTGGAGCGCGCCCTGGAGGTCCTCTTCATCCTGCACGCGGACCACGAGCAGAATTGCAGCACGTCCGCCGTGCGCGGCATCGGCAGCGCCCACACCGACCCCTACTCCACCCTGGCCGGCGCCGCGGCCGCCCTCTACGGGCCGCTGCACGGCGGGGCCAGCGCGGAGGTCCTGCGCATGCTCAGCGAGATCGGCGCCCCGAACCGCGTGCCCGGCTACATCGCCCGGGTGAAGACCGGCGAGTTCAAGTTGATGGGCTTCGGCCACCGCGTCTACAAGAGCTACGACCCGCGGGCCCGCAGCATCAAGAAGGTGGCGGAGGAGGTCTTCGGCGTCACCGGGATCAGCCCGCTATTGGAGATCGCGCTGGAACTCGAGCGCCTCGCCCTGGCGGACGATTACTTCGTCAGCCGCCAGCTCTACCCGAACGTGGACTTCTACTCCGGGATCATCTATCAGGCGATGGGATTTCCCGTGGAGATGTTCCCGGTGCTCTTTGCCATCCCCCGGACCGCCGGGTGGCTGGCGCAGTGGGAGGAGATGCTGCAGGACCCCGAGCAGAAGATCAGCCGGCCGCGGCAGATCTACGACGGCGACGATCTCCGCGAGTACGCGCCGCTGAGCCGGCGTGGGGCCCAGGCGGCATAGGGAATGGAAGGGAATCCCGCCGGTCGAGCGGCCCGGAGCGGGAGAAGAGCGGGCGTCGGCCGGATCGCCACCGGCCTGGGCCTCGCGGTCGTGCTGGCGGTGGTGGTGGCCGCGTTCCTGGCCAACACGGGCATCCCCACAACGGGTCACCCCACCGCCGGCGACCGGCGTCCCCCGGGGGTCCTGGCCGGCGCCCCCGTGGCGGCGGCCCTGCGCGGTCCGGCGGCCCTGCGCGAGGTCGCCCGGCTGCACGGCAGACGCATCGACGCCGCCGACGCTCTGGTCCTGCATTACGAGCAGGGCATCGATCTCTGGATCACCACATCCCGCAGTGCGCTGAGCGCGACCGCGCTGCTGTGGCGGATGAACCGCCGGATGGCCGGCGGCACCTCCGTCTTCGCGGCGCCGCAGGCGCGGGAGATCCACGGCCGCACCGTCTTTTCCACCGCGGGTCTGGGCGCGCGCCACTTCTACTATCAGAGCGGCAACAACGTGCTGTGGCTGCAGGCGCCGGAAGGCCTGGCTGAAGCCGCGCTGCAGGACCTGCTGACGCACTTTCCCTGAGCGCCGATGCAGCCGCCGCGGCCGGGCTTGCGCGACACGCTGAGGGTCTTCGGGGCCTGGCTGCGGGCGTTGCCCCGCCCCTACCTCTTCGCCGGCGCGGCGGTGGTCCTGATGGGCGCGGCGGCGGTCGCTTTCGCCGGCTACACCGCCGTCGACTACACCATGAACAATCCCGCCTTCTGCCGCTCCTGCCACATCATGGAGGCGGCGTGGACGCGCTGGTCCACGAGCGAGCACCGCAAAGTGGACTGCCACTCCTGTCACGAGCAGAGCGTCACGGAGAGCGCCCGGCAGGTCATCGTCTTCGCCGTCCGCCGCCCCGAGCGGGTGGGCCGGCACGCCGTGGTCCCGGGGGAGCGCTGCCGCACCTGCCACGCCAGCGGTGATCCCCGCTGGCGGCAGGTGGCGGAAACCGCCGGGCGCCAGGTGCACGCTTGGCCGCCTCTTCTGCTGTCAACACTGGCACAGCTGGCGCTGCTGCCGCTTTGGCCTTCTTAGCGCCGACAGCCGTCGCGGATCCTGCCATTGCACGCTTTGTAGCAGCAGCAGCGGGGGCGGCCGACAAACCGTCCACGACGGTGCTAGTGCCACCCCCACCCCCGCCACCACTACTACCACTACCAATAAAGTGGTCCAGAATCGTGGTCTTCTTGGCACGCTT
>CAYHPT010000242.1:0-2498 GCA_964358435.1 uncultured bacterium
GATCGACGCCGACGCTGAAGGTGGCGTTGGCCTGGGGGTCGAGGTCGATGAGGAGGGTCTTCCGCCCGGAGAGGGCGAGGGAGGCGCTGAGGTTGACCGCTGTGGTGGTCTTGCCGCAGCCGCCCTTTTGATTGACCAGGGCGATTACGCGCGTCTGCATTGGTGAGCGCAAGCGTTGCCTCCGCGGGCGACCGCCCGCCGGGTGGCGAGCGGGTCGCTAACAGCCCCTCACGCTAAGAGGGGCGTGGTGCGACGTTCTGCTGCGTTGAGCACGGCGCGCACCGCCGCTTCCTCCGGGATGCGGTCGGTGACGGCACTGCCGACGAGTCGCTCTTCCACCTCCTCGGAACGGAGTTGGAGCTGCACGATGACGGCTTCGCGCTGCGCGATCGGCTGGGTCACCGCCGCGTCGCAGCGCAGGCGCCAGCTTTCCGGGAGGAACTGGTTCAACGCGGAGACCGTGGCCGCGGCGGCGGCCAGGACGGTCGCCCGCTCCCCCTCCGCCGCTTCGGCGTGCCCCTGCGTCGTCCGGCCGTCACGTGCCAGCTCGACGTCCACCCGGACGCGTCCCGCTGCTCGCTCCACCTTCAGACGGCTGACCCGCAGTCGCACAGCTACCATCCTTCCGTCTGTTCGACCTCTCCTCTCGATTTCCTTTGCGGCCCTTTCGGCGGCCGCGGGCCGCGCGCGGCGCGCGCACCCGCCGGGGTCGCGGTGGCTATGCTCCCGGCGCCTGAGGTACAATTCAGGTAAGTCCCTCCCTGATTACTGCACAGACCGCGAAAGGAGGCGGGCGGACCAATGCGGATCACGGTCAGTGTGATCAAGGCGGACATCGGGAGCATCGGCGGCCATACGCTCCCCAGTCCGGAAGTGCTGGCGATCGCCCGGGAACGGGTGGAGCGGGCCAAGGGGTCGCTGCTCATCGATGCCTTCGTCTGCCACACCGGCGACGACATCTGCCTGAGCATGACCCACACCCACGGGGTAGACGACTCTCGGGTGCACGAACTGGCCTGGCAGGCCTTCCGCGAGGGCACTGAAAAGGCCAAGGCGCAGGGCCTCTACGGCGCCGGCCAGGACCTGCTGAAGGATGCCTTCTCGGGCAACGTGCGGGGCCTGGGACCGGCCTCCGCGGAGATGGAATTCGAGGAGCGCCCGAACGAGGCGCTGATCATCTTCGCGGCAGACAAGACTGAGCCGGGGGCCTACAACCTCCCCTTCTACCTGGCCTTCGCCGACCCGATGTACGCGCCGGGGCTGCTGCTGTCAGAGTCGCTTCACGACGGGTTCACCTTCCACATCATGGACGTGAACCACACCGAAGGGGACCGCGTCATCGTCCTCCCGGCCCCGGAGCGCCTCTACGACATCGCCGCCCTGTTGCGGGACACGCACCAGTACGTCATCGAGTCCATCTGGTCCCGCCGGCACCCCAGCGAGCAGGCGGTGGCAGTAGCGACATCGCGGCTGCGTAACATCGCCGGCCGCTATGTGGGCAAGGACGACCCCGTGGCCATCTCGCGCGTGCAGAAGATCTTCCCGGCGACCGAGGAGTTCGGTCCGCCCTTTGCCCTAGGCGCCTTCGTCGCCGGCAACACCCGCGGCAGCCACAACCTGCCATTGATGCCGGTGCCGATCAACACGTCCGCCTCCACCTTCTTCTGTGTGCCGATGGTCTCGGCGCTGGGCTTCTCCATGCACAACGGGATCCTGAGCACGCCGGCGGACCTGTTCGCCGACCCGTTTTGGCACCACGTGCGGGACCGGGTGGCGGCCAAGTCCATCGAGATGCGCAAGCAGGGGTTCTTCCAGCCGGCGACCCTCCCCTACTCCGAACTGGAGTACGGCGGGATCGTGGTGCGGCTGCAGCGGTTGGACCAGGAGTTCACGATCCGGGACGGGAAGGCGGAAGGCGCGCCGGTCGGCGCGCCCGCGGGCGTCGAGGGGGACAATCCCGCCTAACAGGCCGTGAGGGTGGGCGCCCTTCCTCGGAACGACACGGGGACCCCTTAGGCGTCCACCCTCACGGCCCTCACACCCGCGGCGCCGGCGGGCTAGTGCCGGTCGGAGTGCTGCTCCTCCTTCAACACCGTCCGGTTGAGCAGGTTGACTAATCCTGGGGCGACGCTGGGCAGGATCGCCCCGACGGCGATCATCGCAGCCAGTGCGATGAAGAAGATCTGTAGTGCTTCCTGTTCCGTCATAAGCATCCAATTCCGCCCGTCTAGCTGATCTCCTTGCCGTCTCCCCGCGGGAACTCCCGCTCCACCAGGGCCAGGGCCTCTTCCCGCGTCCGCACCCTTCCTTCTAATTGGGCATCCACGACGGCCTCCAGGATCTCCTTGAACCGCGGCCCGGGACGGTAGCCGCGGGCGATCAGGTCGTCGCCGGTGACCAGGCGGGGCGGGCGCTGCTCCTCCTCCGTGAGGTGTTCGCGCGCCTGGCGCGCCCACTCCCAGGTGGACAGGTCGCCGTGGCTGGCCAGGCAGTCCACG
>CAYHPT010000243.1:0-2485 GCA_964358435.1 uncultured bacterium
CACGGGCGGGCTGAGGCCGATCAGGTCGTCGGGGCGCACCGGGATGCGGTTGAGCTCGCGGCCGGTCGCGTCGCGCAGCGCGGCCACGATGGCGGGCGTGGACACGATCGTGGACATCTCACCTACGCCCTTGGCGCCAAAGGGCACGTCCGGTTCGGGTTCCTCGACCAGTTCGGAGACGACCGGCGGCATGTCCAGGAACGTCGGGATCAGGTAGTCGGTGAACGAGGCGTTCTTGATCAGGCCGTCCTTGAGCTGAATCTCCTCCATCAGGGCGAAGCCCAGTCCCTGCGCCGTCCCACCTTCAATCTGTCCGTAGACGCCCTGGGGATTGAGCGCCCGCCCGACGTCCTGCGCTGCGGCGATCTGCACCACGCGGACCAGACCCAGTTCCGCGTCCACCTCCACCACCGCACGTTCCGCCGCGAACCCGAAGGAGACGTGCGGCTCGCCCCGCCCCTTTTCATCGATCGGCGTTGTCGGCCGGTGGTGGTAGACGCGCGTTTGCTCGATCGGGGTCTCCAGGAATTCCTCGATGGGCGCCAGCGGCTCGCCGGCGGCGAGCACCATTCCGCCTTCGAGAGTGAGGGGGTCACGCACGGTCCGACCCTTGTCCTGGGCCCAGCGGCGGACGCGCGCGAACAGGTCCTTCTGCACACCCTGACAGGCCAACTGCACGGCGCCGCCCGACATCATCGTCTGCCGCGACGCGGAGGTTGACCCGGCGGAGCCGACATTCGTGTCCGGGGGGTGGAGGACGACGTGCTCGATGCCCAACTCCGTCCGCGCCACCTGCACCAGGACCGTGTGGATACCCTGCCCGACCTCGGCGGCGGCGCTGTGCACCTCGGCCATGGCGCCGCCCGGCCCGCTGAACAGGCGGACGCGCGCCTCCGCCGAATCGTCGAACCCGCCGCTGTAAGCGATGTTCTTGTAGCCCACGGCAAAGCCGACGCCGCGCTTCAGGCGCTCACCGCGGGAGACGTTGCCCGCGCCGCCGGGCAGCGAGAGCGGGTCGCGGCGCCCGGCCGGTTCCTCGGGAGGTAGCGGGATCGCCGCACAGCGCCGGATCACCTCCCGCACCGGCGCGCTCCCGCGGATCACCTGGCCGGTAGGCAGCACCGATCCCGTAGAGACGGCGTTCTGCAGCCGCAGCTGGATCGGGTCCGCGCCCAGGGCCCTGGCCAGTTTGTCCATCTGCGCTTCGTACCCGATGGCGGCCTGCACCGCGCCGAAACTCCGCATCGCCCCGCAGGGCGGATTGTGCGTATAGACGCAGGTGGCCTCGATCAGCGCGTTGGGCACCGCGTACGGCCCCGCCGCGAAGGTGGCGGCGTTGTGGATGACCGCGGCCGACGATGAGGCGTAGGCGCCGCCGTCGAGCACGATCCGCGCGTAGACGCTGACCAGCGTGCCGTCCCGCCGGGCGCCGTGCCGCATCCAGAGGCGCGCCGGGTGGCGGTGCACGTGGCCATAGAAGGATTCCTCCCGGCTGTAGGACATCTTCACCGGCCGGCCCGTGCGCAGCGCCAGCATGCAGGCGTGAATCTGCATGCTCACGTCCTCCCGCGCCCCGAAGGCGCCGCCGACGCCGGCCAGGTGCAGCCGTACCTTCTCCTGGGGCAGGTTGAGGCAGGGCGCGATCTGCTCCCGGTCCACGTGCAGCCACTGGGTGGCCACGTAGAGGTCGACGCCGCCGTCTTCCGCCGGAATGGCCAGGCCGGACTCGGGCCCGAGCATCGCCTGATCCTGCATCCCCGTCTCGTAGTACCCTTCCACCCAGACCTCGGCCTCCGTGCGCGGGTCGCCGTGCTCGATGCGGATGTGCCGCAGGATATTGCCGAAGTCGTGTACCTTGGGGGCGTCCGATCGGAGCGCCTGCTCCATGTCGGTGACGGCGGAGAGGATCTCGTAGTCGACGACGATCTTCTCCGCGGCGCGTCGCGCGGTCTCCAGGTCCACCGCGGCCAGAATGGCCACCGGTTCACCGGCGTAGCGCACCCGGTTCCAGGCCAGCACCGGCTGGTCGGCAAACTCCAGCCCGTAGGTCTTCTTGCCGGGCACGTCCTCCGCCAGAAGCACCGCGGCCACGCCCGGGTGCGCCAGCGCCTTGGAGATGTCGATCGAGCGAATGCGCGCGGCGGGATGGGGACTGCGCACGGTGTAGCCCCAGAGCATCCCCTCGGCCCACAGGTCGCTGCCGAAGAGGAACTGCCCCTTCACCTTGGGGACGCTGTCGACGCGGCGGACGCTCTCGCCCACCACGCCGCGGGTCTTGCGGACAGTGCGCACGCTCACGTCACAATTCTCCTCAGCGCGCCCTCGGCGATTCGTCTCCCGATGCGCCGACCCTCCGTGGCGATCTCCTCCTCAGCGGCACGGACCAGCCGTCCGCCGCGGACCACGCGGTGACCCTCGACGAACAGATCCCGCACCCGCGGCGTCGCGCAGTGCACCAGCGCGGCCACCGGGTCGGCCTCCGCGC
>CAYHPT010000244.1:0-2465 GCA_964358435.1 uncultured bacterium
GCAAACGGCGGCGGCGGAGGCGGCGGCGCAGTGCGGGGGCACCCGCCCCGGCCGCCGCCGCGCAGCCACAAGCAGCGGTAACTCCCGCCCCCAGCGCGCCCGCGGCCGCCGAACCGACGTCTCCGCCTCCTGGCGTGCCGCCGGATCTGCGCACGCGGCTGCGCGCCGGCATCCTGGCCTTCCTCAACCGCCATCAGGAGACCCAGGTCACCACCCTGCTGGACGCGCTGCGCCAGCAGTTTCCGCGGTTCGACCGCGCGGAAGAGACGGCCGCACTGGAAGTCCTGCACGAGTTAGTCACGGCCAACGTGCTCATGCCGGGGGTGGATCGTGGCCACCTCGGCTGGCCCTGGCTGCGGGTCACCGAGTACGGCCGCCAGGTGATCCGGCAGGGCAAACCCCTGCCCTTCGACCCCGACCAGTACCTGGCGGCGGCGCAGCCGCGTCTGGCGGACATGTCCCCGCTGGCGCTGGAGGTCCTGCGCGAGGCGGTCGCCACGTATCACCGGGGGTTCGTGCGCTCCAGCGCGATGCTGCTCGGCACCGCCTCCGAGCTCCTGATGATGCAGCTGATCGACGCGTTTATCGCCGGCCGGCCGGATAAGGAGCGGGAGCGGCTCAATGCGCAGATGGCGGACAAGAGCATCTACGCCCGCTACCGCATCTTCCGCGACGAGTTCGAGCGCGCCCGCGACAACCTGAAGATTCCCGATCTCTTGAGCAAGGATATCGAGGCGATCGTCGACCTGATCTTCAACGCCGTGCGCCTCACGCGCAACGAAGCAGGACACCCCTCCGGCGCGCCGCTTAACTTCGTGCTGGTGGCCACCACGCTGCAGGCCTTTCTGGAGTACGCGGACCGCATCGCTCGCCTGAGCGCCTACCTGCGGGAACCCGCGGCAGTGAAGCCCACCCCAGCGAAGCGCCGGCGCCGCTCCCGCCGCGCCAAGCCAGCCTAAGCCCCGCGCCGCGACATCCGCCGGCGCGCCCTGCGCACACGCCGCCAATGCAGGTTTCCCCGGTATGTGCGATAATACGAATGTTCCGCCCTGGCGTCCCCTGGGACTCGACGGTCGAAGGAGACTTGCCTCTTGCGCAAACCCGAGGTCGGCGAACGCGTCTGGTGGAAGGCATCCGGTGAGGCGCAGTCCGGCGTCGTCATCGCCATCCGCCGCGACGGCACCACGACCGTCCGCCGCGATGACGGCTCGGAACTCGATGTCGGGCTGGATCGCATCTACCGGCGGGAGCGGGTGAAACAGCCGTGAACATGCGCGCGCCAGGCATCATCCCCGACGCCGACGAGATCTTCCGCATCCACGAGGAGCGGGACGCGGGACTCTCGCCCAGCCAGATCGGCGCGCGTCACGAGATCTCCGGCGTGGCCGTTCAGCAGTTCCTTCGGGCGAGAGCGACCACCACGCTGCCCACACCCTTCGAGCTCTCGAAGAACTCGCACGGGCGGGTGCTGGCCATCCCCTTGTACTGGCTGGGGTTCATCACCGCGTCGGGACGCGTCTACCACCGCACCGCCGCACATCCGCTCGTCCTGTCGCTGGACACCGAGGACTTGGAGCACGTACGCACGATGGTGGCGGATCTGCTGCGCACGCACCCGACGTACGAGTTCTGCTACAGCAGCCGCGACGGCCATCAAGCCTACATCAGAGAACGCGATCTCGGCGAGGCCGTGACGCACTGGGGTGTGACGACCGACCCGCGCGAGGCGGCGCTGCCGGTCGACTACATCCCCGGAGCGGCGCTGCCCCACTTCGTGCGCGGGTTGATCGAGGGACAGGTGTTGCATCCACCCTTTGGCGGACGGAAGCGGGTGAACGCGCATCCATCTTCCCGGGTGCGCCGGGTGACCATTCCCGGATCATCCCGCTTCCTCGAGGCCCTGCGGCGGAGACTGCGGGACGCCTCCCCGGCGATCAACGGCGAGGTCGTGGCCACGAGCGCCCCAAACGCGGCGCTCCTGAACTTCACCGGCCCGGCCGCCCTGGCCGTGCTGCGCTACGCCTACCGCGACCCCGTCCGCTGCAGTCCGCGGGCGGACAAGCTCGTGAAGGCCTTCGGCCCGGCGCCTTCCTCTTAGCGTTATCCGGTGGTTTCGTGCAAGGGTGCCGCCCCGCGGGCGGGCAGCGGCGCGACCCGTTGGGGGTCGAGGCCGTGCCCGAGCACGCCGTATGTCGCCCCGGAGTCGGGATCGACCAGCCGCACGTTGTCCAAATAGAGCCGCGGCGTGCGCCACAGCGCGCCCAGCGCCTGCCAGAGTGGCATCTCGTGATAGCGGTCCGGCCACAGCTCCTTGAGCAACCGCTTCACCTCCGGTACGTACCTGGCGCTCATCGCCGGAAAGATGTGGTGCTCGGTGTGGTGGCTGAAGTTGGAATGGATCACGTCCAGGATCTGGGGGACGGTGACCGTGAGCGAACCCATCAGCGGGTCGTCGTCTTCGAGCA
>CAYHPT010000245.1:0-2453 GCA_964358435.1 uncultured bacterium
CGCCGGAGCGCGCCGGGGAGGCCGCGTTTGCGCTGTGCGCCCGCGCGGTCGAGTTGATCGACATGAGCGCGCACCGGGGCGAGCATCCGCGCCTGGGTGCGGTGGATGTGGTCCCGTTCGTCCCCATCGCCAACATGACGATGCCGGAGGCAGTGGGATTGGCCCGCACGCTGGGGGCGCGCCTCTGGGACGTCCTCCGCGTCCCCGTCTATTTCTACGCGGAGGCCGCGACCAGGATGCAGCGCGTGCGCCTGCCCGACATCCGCAAGGGCGAATACGAAGGCCTGCCGGAGAAGATGGCCGACCCGCTGTGGGCGCCGGACGTGGGCGAACCTCGGCCGCATCCCACCGCCGGCGCGACCGCGGTCGGCGCACGCCGGCCCCTGATCGCCTACAACATCAACCTGGACACCACCGCGGTAGACGTGGCCAAGCAGATCGCGCGCGCTGTGCGCGAAAGCAGCGGCGGCCTCCTCAACGTCCAGGCGATGGGCGTGGTCGCGGCCACCGGGCAGGCCCAGGTCTCCCTGAACCTGCTCGATCACGCCGCCACGCCGGTCTCCCGCGTCTTCGAACTGGTGCGCCGGGAGGCGGACCGCTTCGGGGTGGCGGTGGCGGAGAGCGAGATCGTCGGCCTGGTGCCACTGGACGCCGTCGTGGACGTCGCCCGCTATTACCTGCGCCTGCGCGGATTCGACCGCGAGCAGATCCTGGAAGCCCGCCTCATGGAGTGATGGCGGCCGACCTCCTGATCGTCCATGCGGGCCAACTTCTTACCCTCGCCGGGAGCGGTCCTGAGGAGGGGCCGCGCACGGGCGCCGCACTCGACCACCTCGGCCTGATCCGGGACGGCGCCGTGGCGGTCACGGACGGGCTGATCGTCCAGGTGGGCCCGACCACCGACGTGCTGGACGCGGTGCCGAAGGCCGCGGACGTCGTGGATGCCGCGGGCCGGGTGGTTCTGCCGGGGTTCGTCGACGCGCACACCCACCTGCTCTTCGCCGGTTCGCGCGCCGAGGAGTTCGAGTTGCGGCTGCGCGGCGCTACCTACCAGGAGATCGCGGCGCGCGGGGGCGGCATCCTGCACACCGTGACCCAGACCCGGCTGATGAGTGAGCGTGGGCTGGTGGACATCGGTCTCGCCCGCCTGAACCGGCTGCTGGCGCACGGGACGACGACGGTGGAGGCGAAGAGCGGGTATGGCCTCTCCACCGACGAGGAACTGAAGCTGCTGCGCGCGCTGCACCGGCTGAACGCGCTGCACCAGGTGGATGTCATCCCCACGTTCCTGGGGGCGCACGCCGTCCCGCCGGAGTTCGCCGGCGATCCCGACGGCTACGTGCACCAGGTGATCGAGGAGATGCTGCCGGCGGTCGCGGCGGAAGACCTGGCGGAGTTCTGCGACGTCTTCTGCGAACCGGACGCCTTCACCCTGGAGCAGAGCCGCGCGATCCTGGAGACGGGCGCCGAGTACGGGTTCGTGCCGAAGATCCACGCGGACGAGTTCTCCGACAGCGGCGGCGCCCGTTTGGCCGCGGAGGTGGGCGCGATCTCGGCGGACCACCTGCTCTACGCCTCTGCAGAGGGGCTGCGGGCGATGGCCGAGGCGGACACGATGGCGGTGCTGCTGCCGGGGACCGCGTTCTTTCTCGGGCTGCCCGCTCCCGCGGCGCGCCGGATGATCGATCTGGGTGTGGCCGTCGCCCTGGCCACGGACTTCAACCCCGGGAGCAGCCCGACCTATTCCATGCAGATGGTGGTCGCGCTGGCGGTGCTGCGCCTCGGCCTCCATCCGGCGGAGGCGATCGCGGCCGCGACGGTCAACGCGGCGCATGCGATCGGGATGGCCGAGGAGGTGGGGAGCCTGGAGCCGGGGAAGGTCGCGGACGTCGTCATCCTCGACGCCACCGACTACCGCGCCCTGGCGATGCACTTCGGCGTGAACCTGGTGGAAGAGGTGTACAAGCGCGGCCGCCGCGTCTACTCCAGCCGCACGGGTGTGATCGAAGGGTGAGTCTGCTTGAGCGCACGGTGCGTGATTTTCTGGCCGGTCTGGCTTCTGCGGATCCCACGCCGGGCGGCGGCAGCGCCTCCGCCCTGGCCGCGGCGCAGGGCGCGGCGCTCGTTGCCATGGTGGCCCGCCTCTCCCCGCGGGACGCGCCGGAAGCGGCCGCCGGCACGCTCGAACGAGCAGAACGTCTCCGGACGGTCCTGGCCGACCTAGCGGAGGCGGACGCGCGGGCCTTTGACGCGGTGATGGCGGCATACCGCCTGCCCAAAGCGACGCCGGAAGAGCAGATACGGCGGCGGGAGGCGGTGCAGCGCGCGCTGATCGCCGCCTCTGAGGTGCCATTGCAGGTGAGCGCCCACGCGGTGGAAGTGCTGCAGACTGCGGCCGACCTGGTGGACCGGGCCAATCCCAGCGCCATCAGCGACCTCGGCGTCGCGGCGCT
>CAYHPT010000246.1:0-2453 GCA_964358435.1 uncultured bacterium
ATGAGCTCCCCGTGTTCGATCACCGGTAGCTGGTTCACGTCGCGCGCCTCCATGATCTGGTAGGCGGTGGTGATGGGCTCGTCCGGCCCGATGGTGGCCAGCCCGGTGCTCATGATGTCGCCGACCAGCCGGTAGAGCGCCTGCCCGAGGAGATCGCGGGTGGTGATGATGCCGAGGATGCGGTGTCCTTCGACGACGGGAATGGCGCCGACGCGGTGCTCCAGCATGGCCCGCATCGCCGCCGCTACGCTGGCGTCCCGCGGCAGCGTGATCATCTCCGGGCGCATCAACTGCCGGACGGTCTTCACGTCACCCCTCGTGGCCCGCCGCCCCTATCATACGAAACGGCGCGGGTGACACCATCGGTCGTCAGACGTAATCTGCAGCGATCAGACGGTGCGATTAGGGCCGCCCGCCGGATCCTCCCGCCGGCACGGCCGCAAGAGCTTCCCGAAGTTTCTCGTAGGTGGCCGCGAGGTGCTCTGGAAGTACCTTGACATCGGCGAGAACCGGCATGAAATTGGTGTCCCCCACCCAGCGCGGGACGACGTGCACGTGGAGGTGCTGCGCGATCCCGGCCCCCGCCGCCCGGCCCAGATTGAGCCCCAGGTTGAACCCCTCCGGCCGCAAGGCCGCCTCCAGGACGCGTATGGCCAGGGCCAGGGTGTCCATCAGGTCGAGGCGCTCCTCGGGATCCAGGTCCTCCGGCCGGGCCGCGTGCCGCAGCGGGGCGACCAGCAGATGCCCGCTGTTGTAGGGAAAGGAGTTCAGAATGACGTAGACGCGGCGGCTGCGGTGCAGGATGAGGTGGGCCCGGTCGTCGCCGGCGGCCGGCGCCTCACAGAGAAAGCAGCCGTCTTTCGGCCCCATCAGGTACCCGACCCGCCACGGCGCCCAGAGGATGTTCACGACCGGCGGACGTGACGCCGCTCCGGCGCGTCGAGCCAGCGCAGCGCCTCCTCCGCGGCCGCCTGCTCCGCTTCCTTTTTGCTGCGGCCGCGCCCCTCGCCGACGACCTTGTCGTCCACCTCGACGCGCACGCGGAAGGACCGAGCATGGTCCGGCCCTTCCGTCTCCACGATCTGGTAGCGCGGCAGGCGGCCCGTCTCCTGGAGCCGCTCCTGCAGCTGGCTCTTGAAGTCGGCGGTGCGGCCGGGAAGCGTCATCAGGAGGTCGCCCAGCCAGCGGGTGGCCAGGGCGTGGGCCACGCCGTACCCCGCGTCCACGTACACGGCTCCCAGCACCGCCTCCACCGCGTCGGCGAGCAGCCCGGGGCGGTCACGCCCACCGCCCTTCTCCTCGCCCTTTCCCAGCAACAGGTAGTTACCCAGGTGCAGGCGCCGGCCCAGATGCGCCAGCGCGGTCTCGTTGACCAGGCGGGCGCGCTGCTTGGCCAGTTCCCCCTCGCTGTGCTCGGGATACTGCCGGTAGAGGTGGTCGCTGACGACCAGGTTCAGGACGGCGTCGCCAAGGAACTCCAGCCGCTCGTAGTGGTCCGCCCGCGCCCCGCGCTCGTGGGCAAAGGAGTCGTGGCGCAGGGCCAGTTCCAGGAGGCCGCGGTCGCGGAAGCGGACGCTCAGGGACTGTTCCAGGGCGACGAGCTGCGCGGCTCGCTCGTCGGGGAGCGCCGGGGCTTCCTCCCCCCGCCGGCCATCGGCCATGGGCTCAGGACATCCGGCGGACGATCAGGATGGCGTTGTGTCCGCCGAAACCGAAGGCGTTGGACATCGCGGTGTCGATCCGCACCTCGCGCGGCCTGTTGGGGACGTAGTCAAGGTCGCACTCCGGATCGGGATGCGCGTAGTTGATCGTCGGCGGGATCGCGTCGCGGTCGATCGCCAGCACGCAGGCGATGAACTCCACGCCGCCCGCCGCGCCCAGCAGGTGCCCCATCATCGACTTGGTGGAACTGACGGCGAGGCGCCGGGCGTGCGCGCCGAAGACCTTCTTGATCGCCAGGGTCTCGGTGCGGTCATTGTAGGGCGTGCTGGTGCCGTGGGCGTTAATGTAGTCGATCTCCTCCGGGGGCATGTCGGCGTCCGCCAGGGCGTTGCGCATGCTGCGGGCGGCGCCGTCGGCCTCGGGATCGGGCTGGGTGATGTGGTAGGCGTCGCCGCTCATGCCGTAGCCGATCAGTTCGCCGTAGATGCGGGCGCCGCGGCGCTCCGCCTGCTCCCGCGCCTCCAGGAGGACGATGCCCGCCCCCTCCCCCATGACGAAGCCGTCGCGCGTGGCGTCGAAGGGGCGCACCGCCTTCTCCGGCTCCCCGTTGCGCGTGGACATCGCCTTCATGGCGCAGAAGCCGGCCATGCTGAGTTTGGTGATCGCCGCCTCCGTGCCGCCGGCGATCATCGCGTCGGCGTCGCCGCGCTGGATGATGCGCAGGGCGTCGCCGATGGCGTTCCCGCCGGTGGCGCAGGCCGTGACCACGCTGCTGTTCGGCCCCTTCGCCC
>CAYHPT010000247.1:0-2445 GCA_964358435.1 uncultured bacterium
TCCTTGCGCGGGTAACCCGCCATAGACTCCTTGAGCCGCTGACGGGATCTCTCACGGCGAAGGCGGCGCGGCTTCGTCGCACCCTCTGGCTCGCCGAGGACATCGCGGGTCGCTTCTTCTTGTTCCTTCGATCGCACGTGTGATTGGCCGCGCTATACTATACCAGGCGTGGCCGGGTTACCTGATCCACCGGCGGCCGCTTGATCTGATCCACCCGCGGCCGCCTGATCTGATCCACCTGGCCGGATCATCTGATCCGCCCACAAAGGACCGGTCGCTGCCCAGCACCAATCCTCCGGGTGTGCGCAAGCACGCAGGAGGTGTCAATGGAGAGACTGGACATGCGACTCGTACAGGACATCATCTACCGGCTGCGTTCCGGCCAGGCCGAGCGCAGCATCGCCAGAGACCTCGGCGTCTCCCGCCTTACCGTGCGGGAGTACCGCGAGCGGGCTGAGGAGCACGGCTTCCTGGCAGCGGAGGCGCCCCTGCCCGATCCGGCGGCGGTCGCCGCGGTGATGGGGGGCGCACGCACCCCGCCCGCCGTGGCATCGAGTGTGGAACCCTATCGTGAGCTGGTCGCCGGGTGGCTCGACGAGAAGATGGAGATGGCGGCCATCCACCTGCGCCTGGTGCGCGACCACGGCTACACCGGGGGCTACTCCTCGGTGAAACGCTTCGCGCATCGGCTGCAGCCGCCCGAGCCGAAGGTGGTGATGCGCATGGAGACGCCGCCGGGGGCCGAGGCCCAGGTGGACTTCGGCGCCGTGGGCAAGCTCCTGGACCCGGACACCGGGAAGGAGCGCCCGGCCCACTGCTTTGTGATGACGCTCTCCTACTCGCGCCACCAGTATCTGGAGTTCACCTTCGAGCAGGGGATGCCCGCCTGGATCCGCTGCCACCGCAACGCCTTCGAGAGCTTCGGGGGCGTGGTGGAAGCGGTCGTCGTCGATAACCTGAAGGCCGCCGTGATCAAGGCGCAGTTGGAAGACCCGGTGCTCTCCACGCCCTACCGGCGCATGGCGCAGCAATACGGCTTCCTGGTGCATCCCTGTCGGGTGCGCACCCCGCAGCACAAGGGGAAGTGCGAAAGCGGCGTGCATTACGTCCAGCGCAACTGTATGCCGGTGATGCACCCGCGCGACCTTCGCGAGGCAAACCGCCGGGGGCGGGAGTGGGTGGCAGAGGTGGCCGGCACGCGCGAGCACGGCACGACGCACGAGCCGCCGCTGCTGCGCTTCCGCGAGCGGGAGCTCCCGGCGCTGCGGCCGCTGCCGGTCGAGCCCTTCGAGTTGCTGGAAGTGCTGCCGCTCCTGGTGCATAGCGACTGGCACATCCGGGCGGACTACAATTACTACTCTGTACCCTATACCTACGTCGGCCAGGAAGTGGAAGCGTATCTGGGCGAGCGGGTGGTGCAGATCTACCAGGGGGTGGAGCTGCTGACCACGCACCCCCGGTCGCTGGGGCGGGGCGAATGGGTGACGCGCCCGGAGCACGCGCCGCCGGAGAAGCGGCTCTACGTGGAGCGCACCCCCTCCGTGTGCCGCCGTCTGGCTGCCGAGGTGGGCGAGCACTGCCGGATCGTGGCCGAGACGATCCTCTCCAAGCGCCCGGCGGACAACCTGCGCGCCGCGCAGTTGCTGGTGGGGCTGCGCGAGCAGGTGGGTGCCGAGCGCCTGGAAGGGGCCTGCCGGCGGGCGATCCACTACGGCGACCCGACCTACCGCAAGGTGAAGCAGATCCTGGTCAGCGGCCTGGAGCAGGAGGTGCTGCCGGGCCTGCTCTCGCTGCCCGCGCCGGCGCCGGTCTACACGCACGCGCGACCGGCCAGGGAGTTCTTCCCGGCGGAAAGTGAGGGCGGGCGATGAAGAGCCACCCCTTACTGCCGAAGCTGAAGGATCTGCGCCTGGGCGGGATGGCGGACAGCCTGGAAGAGCGGGCGGCGCTGGCATCCCAGCGACAGATGACGCCGCTGGAGTTCCTGGCGCTGCTCCTGGACGACGAACTGGACCGGCGCGCCCGGCGCCGGCTGGCGCTGCGAGAGCGCGAGGCAGGCTTCGAGACGCCGAAATACCTCTCGCAGTTCGACTTCGCGGCGGTGCCGATGCTGGACCGGGGCGTTGTGCTGGAGATGGCGGCGTGCCGCTTCATCGGGGCGCACGAGAACTGGCTGATCCACGGGCCGACGGGGGTGGGCAAGAGCCACCTGGCGGCGGCCATCGGGCACGAGGCGATCCGGCGGGGTTACCGCGCCCTGGCCTATTCGACGCACCATCTGCTGGCGGATCTCTTCGCCGCGCGCGCCGACGGCACGCATCTGCGGAAGCTGGCGAAGGTGTGCGGGGTAGACCTGCTGATCCTGGACGACTTCGGGCTGCGGCCGGTGAGTGCGACGGGAGCGGAAGACCTGTATGAGATCATCCAGCGGCGCTACGAGCGGGG
>CAYHPT010000248.1:0-2432 GCA_964358435.1 uncultured bacterium
GTCGGCAGCTTCATCGGCAGCCCGCCGATGAACTTCCTGGACGGCACCCTGCGGGCGGTCAACGGCCAGTTTGTGGTGGAGAGTCACGGCGCACGCATTCCCCTGCCGCGGGCCCGGGAGATCAAGGGGCTGGCCGCCGATGGGAACGTCCTGGTGGGAATCCGGCCGGAGCACATCGATGTAGTCGCGGCCCCCGCCGCGGAGGCGATTCCGGCGCGCGTCGTCGTCCTGGAGCCGATCGGCGCGCAGCAGCTCCTGACGGTGCGCGTGGGCGAGGAGACCATGAAGGTGACCACCCCGCCGGAGTTTCAGGCGGAGCCGGGCCAGCAGGTGTGGCTGCGCCTGAATCCGGAGCGCATTCGGCTGATGGATGTTCAGACCGCTAGCGCCATCCTGATGTAGCCTCGGATGATCGCCGACGCCGCACTGGCCGCACAGGCCGAGGCCGTGCTTCGGGGCAACGACGTGGGCGAGTACACTCAGCCGAGCCCCCGACTCTACCCGCACCAGTGGAACTGGGACAGCGCGTTCATCGCCATCGGCTGGGCGCACCTCGACTGGGACCGGGCGGTGCGAGAGGTCGAGGCGCTGCTGGCCGGACAGTGGACCAACGGGATGTTGCCTCACATCCGGTACAACCTCAAGGTGACGGACTATGCGCCGGGGCCGGAGTGGTGGCCGGATGTCCCGGTGCGAAAGGTGGGCGAGCGCACGAGCGGTATTTCCCAGCCGCCGGTGCTGCCCACTGCCGTCTACCAGGTGGGGCTCCTCCAGCCCGAAGTCTCTCTACGGCACGCTTGGTGGGAGCGCATGTACGATGCGCTTCGGGATGCCGTCGTTTTCTACCCCCGCCACCGCACGACCGGCGGTTCGCCTCTGATCGTCCTCGTCCACCCGTGGGAGAGCGGGCTCGACAACAGCCCGCGCTGGGACTTCGCTACGCGTGCCGGGTACCGGCCCTCGCGCCCCTACCGCCGGGTGGACACGACCCTCGTGGAGGCCACCCTCCGTCCCACGGAACGCGACTACGACCTCTACATGTACCTGGTGGAACTGCTCGCCGCCGGGCGGTACGAACTGGAGCCGTTCTTCTCCCGCTCGCCCTTTGCGGTGTACGATGCACTGTTCAACGCAGTCTGGTACCGCGCGGCGCTCGACCTCAACCGCATCGCCGCCGCCCTCGGCCGGGCGCCGGCGGTCGACGAGGCCGCCCTGCGGGCCTTCCGCGACGCGTATCACGAGACGCTCTGGCACGAACCGGCGCAGCTCTTCCGGGACTTCGACCTCCGGGCGGGGCGCCGGATCCCGGTGGATACGGTCGCCGGGTTGATCGCGATCTATGGCGGGCTCGTCGATCGGGCGCAGGCGGCCGCGATGTTCTCCCGCTACCGAGAACGGAGCGCGGGCTGCCGGCTACTGCCGTCCGTCCCGCCCGACGAGGAGGCGTTTGACGCGGAGCGCTACTGGCGCGGGCCAGTCTGGGTGAACATCAACTGGCTGGTCACGCGCGGCCTGGAGGCGCTGGGGCTCGACCGCGAGGCGGCAGCCCTGGCGGAGACGACGCTCGACCTGGTTCGCCGGGCGGGGTGGTGCGAGTACTTCCACGCCCAAACCGGAGAGGGTCTGGGCGGGGCCGACTTCTCGTGGACCGCGGCGCTCGTCCTCGACCTGCTGCGCCGGCCGGTCTCTCAGCGATCCGCCTGAGGTCCTGATCCTGCGCCGGACGCCGCGCTTATCCTGGACAATGAGCAGGCACCTTTGGGGGATCGTTCTCCTCACGCTGGCCGCCGTCACTCTGCCGCGACCCGTCGAGAGCGCCGTCGCCCTCGAGGTCACACCCCGCGCGGTGATCCAGGGCCAGGCAATCCGCATCCGCATCCGGACGGATGCCCCTCCGGCCGCGGTCCGGCTGGTGGTCGGCGGCAGGGCGGTCCCGCTGTACCGTCGCGCCGGCGGCTACCAGGCCTTTGCCGGCACGAGCCCGCTGACGAAACCGGGAATCCTTACCGTACAGGTAGTTGTGTCAGAGCCCGGTGGACGCCGCACCGCGAGCGCGCAAGTGGTCGTGCGGGCCGGAGCCTTCGGCGTGCGGCGGCTGCGCGTGCCTCCCGCCCTGCTCGATCCGGCGCTGGTCGAACGCGAACGGCGGCGCCTCGCCGCCGCGACGGCCCGACCGCTTCTTAATCCACTGTGGAGCGGTCCCTTCCGCCGGCCGGTGGAGGGTCTGGTGACCTCAGGCTATGGTATCCGCAGCATCTACAATGGTGTCCCGCGCGGGTATCATCTGGGCGTGGACTTCCGCGCGTCCGCCGGAACACCCGTGCGCGCGGCGCACCGCGGATGGGTGACCCTGGCGGAGGAGCTGCCGCTGAGCGGCAAGACGGTCGTCCTTGACCACGGCGCGGGAATCTTCACGACCTACCAGCACCTCT
>CAYHPT010000249.1:0-2412 GCA_964358435.1 uncultured bacterium
CTCCAGAATCTTTTTTTCGTGGGCGCGGGTGATGACCGGCCCCACGTCGGTGTCCGGCCGCAGCCCATCCCCCAGGCGCAAGCGCCGCGCCCGCTCGACCAGCCGCTCGGTGAGCTCGGCCCTGGCGCCACGGTGCACGATGATACGGCTGCAGGCGGTACAGCGCTGCCCCGTGGTGCCGAAGGCGCTCCAGATCAGGGCGTCGGTGGCCAGGCCGAGGTCCGCGTCCGGCATGACGATGGCCGCGTTCTTACCCCCCATTTCCAGGGAGACGCGCTTCCCCAGGCGGGCGCACTTCTCCGCCAGGCGCAGCCCGGTCTCGGTAGAGCCGGTAAAGGAGATCACCCGCACCTGCGGGTGCTCCACCAGCGCATCGCCCGCCGCGCCGCCGGGACCGGTGACGATGTTCAGCACGCCGGGCGGCAGCCCAGCCTCCTCGAAGATCTCCACGAACTTCAGCCCGAGCAGCGGCGTGTACGAGGCCGGCTTGAAGACAACCGTATTTCCGCAGACCAGCGCCGGCAGGATCTTCCAGGAGGGGATGGCCATCGGGAAGTTCCAGGGGGTGATCACGCCGACGACGCCCAGCGGCGCGCGCACGCAGTACGCGGCCTTGTGCGGCATCTCGCTGGGGGCCGTGTAGCCGTGCAGCCGCCGCCCCTCCCCGGCGATGAAGTAGGCCATGTCGATCGCTTCCTGCACGTCGCCCCGCGTCTCCGGGAGGACCTTGCCCATCTCCTGCGTCATCAACCGGGCCAGGTCTTCCTTGCGCTGGAGGATCAACTCGGCGACACGGAACAGGATCTCGGCGCGCCGCGGCGCGGGCACCCTGCGCCAGGACGGGTAGGCGCGGGCGGCCGCCTGCACCGCGGCCTCAACGTCCTCCGACCCGGACTTCGGCACCAGCCCGAGGACTTCACCGGTCGCGGGGTTGAGCGATTCCATCACCTGACCCGACCGGGCGGGGACCCACCTCCCGTCGATGTAGTTCCTGTGGGTCGCCACCTCCACCGCGCTCATCAGACCACCTCTTCCTCTCGCCCTCTCCCGGAACGCGACGTTCCGAAACCTAGCCCACTTTCACGGGCAACCGCTCGACCAGCCGCGCCGCCACCTGCCGGAAGACCCGACTGGCCGGGCTGTCGGGATGGGAGGTCACGATGGGCTCGCCCGTGTCGCTCCCTTCGCGGATGCCGGGGTCGAGGGGAATCTCTCCCAGCAGCGGCACGCCCAGCAGTTCCGCCAGGCGCAGCCCGCCGCCCCGGCCGAAGATGTAGACGGGCGGACCAGCCGGCGACGCCTGGAACCAGGACATGTTCTCGATGATGCCCAGCACATCCATGTTCACTTTCTCCGCCATGCGTGCGGCGCGCTGCGCCACATTCACCGCGGCGAGTTGCGGCGTCGTCACAATGACCATGGGGGCCTGCGGCAAGGTCTGAGCGATAGTGATGGAGACGTCGCCGGTACCCGGCGGCAGGTCGATCAGGAGATACTCCAGGTCGTCGCCCCAGTGGACCTCGCCGATGAAGGTCGTCAGCGTTTTGTGCAGCATCGGCCCGCGCCAGATCACCGCCTCGCCTTCGTTGGGCAGCAGGAAGCCGATGGACATCACGCGGATGCCGTCTTTCTCCAGCGGGATGATCATCTGGTCGACCATTGTCGGTTGGCCGGTTAAACCCAGCATCCGCGGAATGGAGAAGCCGTAGACGTCCGCGTCGATGATGCCGACGCGGTGCCCCGCCTGGCGCAGGGCCACGGCCAGGTTCACCGTCACGGTGGACTTGCCCACGCCCCCCTTGCCGCTGGCGACGACGATGATCCGCGTCGGGGAGTCGGCGGTAAGGAAGGACGAACGGTGCACGGGGCTGACGTCGCCGCCGCGCAGTTTGCTGATCAGCGTCTGCCGCTGCTCCTGGGTCATCACACCGAGCTGGACCTGCACGCCGCGCACGCCGGGCAGTTGCCGGATCTGCTCCTCGATTGAGGACTGAATGGTATCCCGCAGCGGGCAGCCGCCAATGGTGAGCAGGGCTTCCACCGAGACGACGCCGTCCCGGATCTGGATGTCTTTGACCATGTCCAGCTCAACGATGCTCTTGTGCAGTTCGGGGTCCTGAACGTCGCGGAGAGCCGCCAGCACCTGCTCGCGGCTGATCTGCGGGTTAGCGGTCACGGATGGGTCCTCCCGGTGGCAGGTTCGGCTTCATAGTAGCACAGGCCGGATGGCGCGGCAGAACGGGCGTTCAGCCGCCGGCGGCGCGGCGGGCGGTGCACTCGTCGCACTCGCAGATCTCGTGCCGCAGGTAGGGGAAGGTGTAGATGCCGGTACTATGGCCGTCCGTCCAGACCGGGCGGAGAGCATACGCGCCCACCCGCTCGTCACGCATAATCTCTAAGCGCTTTTCGGGA
>CAYHPT010000250.1:0-2409 GCA_964358435.1 uncultured bacterium
GGGGAGGACATTTTCACTGAAATCTTAGGGAGGACAGAATCACTGAAACTCCACACGACCGGCGGCCCGCATTGACGGCCCCGGGCCGGGTTGATACAAATAGGGGTACTTGGGCGATGAGGAGTGCGCGTAGGCGCCCGCGTCGGACTCCCGGGGTCCCTGCGAATTCGCGGAGCGAATTTGTGGGGCGGGATAGCGAGCCGGGGGTGGTGTGAGCCCGGTCCGCATGCCGCGCCGAACCCAACCTCCGAGCCGCGCGAGTCACTGAGACCGCGCCGGAGACCCACCGTGATCGGGTGAGAGTGCCGGTACCGGAGATGGTGCCGGAACCAGGGTGGTACCACGGGCGCACCCCGTCCCTTCGGGCGGGGTGTATCTGTTTGCGCGAAGGAGCGTCGAACCGCCATGACCATGGAGTACGTCAAGGAGATCCCGAGCAAAGCGGAGGCCTTCTCCGACTGGTATACGGCCGTCTGCCTGCGCGCGGAGTTAGCCGACTACTCGCCGGTGCGCGGCATGATGGTCATCCGGCCCTACGGCTACGCCCTCTGGGAGGGGATCGAGCGCTGGCTGGACGCGCGCTTCAAGGGCACCGGCCACATGAACGCCTACTTCCCCGTGCTCGTCCCAGAGGGACTGCTGAAGAAGGAAGCCGAGCACGTGGAGGGGTT
The DNA here is from genome assembly GCA_964358435.1 of uncultured bacterium. Taxonomy (GTDB): domain Bacteria; phylum Sysuimicrobiota; class Sysuimicrobiia; order Sysuimicrobiales; family Humicultoraceae; genus Humicultor. The sequence goes on from CAYHPT010000250.1 coordinate 672, forward strand.
CGCGCCGCAGGTGGCCTGGGTGACGCAGGGCGGGGACGAGCCGCTGGAGGAGCGCTTAGCGGTGCGCCCGACCTCCGAGGCGATCATCATGCCGATGTACGCCAAGTGGATCCAATCCTACCGCGACCTGCCGCTCTTGCTGCTGCAGTGGAACAGCGTGGTGCGCTGGGAGAAGGCGACGCGCCTCTTTTTGCGCACCCGTGAGTTCCTCTGGCACGAGGGGCACACCGCCCACCGGACCAGCGAGGACGCGGACGCGGAGTGCCGGCTGATCCTGGGCATCTACAAGGACCTGGTAGAGAACGTCCTGGCGATCCCGGTGCTCGCCGGGGTCAAGCCCCCGAGCGAGCGCTTCGCCGGCGCGGACAACACCTACACGCTCGAGGCGATGATGCCGGACAGCCAGGCCATCCAGGCGGGGACGGCGCACTTCCTCGGGCAGAATTTCGCCCGCGCCTTCGACGTGAAGTTCCTGGACCAGGACAACCAGGAGAAGTACGTCTGGACCACCTCCTGGGCGGTGACGACGCGGCTCATCGGCGCGCTGATCATGGCGCACGGCGACGACCGCGGCCTGGTCCTGCCGCCGGAAATCGCCCCCTACCAGGTGGTGATCGTGCCCATCCCGGGGAAGGACGGGCAGGCGGTCCAGCGGCACGCCGCGGAACTGGCCGCGCGCCTGAGGCAGCGGGTGCGGGTGAAACTCGACGACCGCGAGCAGTACACGCCGGGGTGGAAGTTCAACGAGTGGGAGATGCACGGCGCACCGCTGCGTCTGGAGATCGGGCCGCGGGACCTGGCGCGCGGGCAGGTCGTGCTGGCCCGCCGCACCGGCGGGGAGAAGATGAGTGTGTCAGAAGATGGTCTCGTCGAAACGGTAGAGCGCACGCTGCAAGAGATCCAGGCGGAGTTGCTCGGCCGGGCACGCCGCTTCCTCGACGAGCACATCAGCGACGCGCGCAGCGTGGACGAGATCGCGGCCCTGATCGAGGCGCGCCGCGGCTTCGTGCGCGCGGGGTGGTGCCAGAGCCAGTCCTGCGAGGATGCCATCCGCGACCGCACCGGCGCCTCGCCGCGGGTGATCCCGCTGGATGATCGCCCTCAGGGGAACTGTATCGTTTGCGGGCAGCCGTCGCAGGCGACGGTCTACTACGCCCGAGCCTACTGATGCGGCTCTCCCACCTGTTCGGCGAGACACTGCGCACGGCGCCCGGGGACGTCGAGGTCCCCAGCCACCGCCTGCTGCTGCGGGCCGCCTTTCTCCGGCCACTGGCCGCGGGGATTTTCAGCTACCTGCCGCTGGGTGTGCGCGTCATGCGGAAGATCGAGCAGATCATCCGCGAGGAGATGGACGCGATCGGCGGGCAGGAGATTGCGATGCCCGTCGTGCAGCCCGGCGAACTCTGGCAGCGCAGCGGCCGGTGGTACGACATCGACGAGGAACTGGTGCGGTTTGCCGACCGCACCGGGCGGGATATGGTCCTGGCCATGACCCACGAGGAGGTCGTCGCCGACCTGGCGCGGAGCGACGTGCGTTCCTACCGCCAGTTACCGCGGCTCATCTACCAGATCCAGACGAAGTTTCGGGACGACCCCCGGCCGCGCGCCGGCTTGATCCGCGTGCGCGAGTTCACGATGAAGGACTCCTACAGCCTGGACGCCGATGCCGCCGGGCTGGAGCGACAGTACCGCAACCACTATCGGGCCTACTGCCGCATCTTCCAGCGCGTCGGGCTGC
>CAYHPT010000251.1:0-2334 GCA_964358435.1 uncultured bacterium
GGACTAGGCGCCGGCGAGGGCGGCGACTCGCTGGACCTGCGGGGACTGGAGGAAGACGGCCCGCAGCCGCTCGTCGGGGACGGTGGCGGCCAGGCGTTCGATAATCTCCTTTGCCCGCAGAGCGGTGGCAGCGGCCTCGGAGAGGAATTCCAGGCGCCGCTGCGCCTCGGCTAAACTGGCCAGGGCCCGCCAGAGCAGCGAGAGCCTTCCCTCGCGATCGGCCCCCGCGACCGTTTCCATGTACAACTGGAGCGCTGCCGGGTCGTCTCCCAGCGCGGCTGAGGCCTCCGCCGCCAGGAATAGTGCGGGGCCGTTCCAGTGCGGGGTTCGGCTGGCGGTCGCGAGGTCAGCGAGCGCCTGCGCGGCGTGCCGCGCCTCCGAGGCTCTGCCCGTCGCCAACAGGACGAAGCCCTCCGCATAGGCGACCTCCAGGGCGGAATCGATCCCCGGCCCGAAGGCGCCGAGGGTGAGACGGGCCTCGCGGATGTGCCTCTCGGCCTCCTCGACTTGTCCCAATCCGAGGGCGTCCAGCGCCAGGGCGGCGCGGACAACGGGCGTCCAGGAGCGACCGACTTCCCGTACCAGGTCCGCGGCCTCCGTGTCCACCTGCAGCGCGCTGTGGAAATCCTCGAGTTCCCTGTACGTGCGCCCCCATGTCGGCAGGTGATACACGATCATGCGTTTCGCGCCGAGTTCCCGGGCCAGGCTCAGGCCGCGACCGGCGGAGGCCAGGGCCCTGCCGAAGTCCCCCAGCATCCCCGCGATCCGCCCCAGGATGAAGTGCGCGGTGCAGGCGTTGCGCACATCCCCGATCTCGGTCAGTGTGGCAACGGACCGCTCAGCGTCCGCCAGGGCCGCCGTGTAGTCGCCGAGTTCCTGCCTGGCGTAGGCGATCATGTAGCGGTTCTCCGCGGCCAGCGACCGGTTCCCCAACTGCTCGCAGATGCTGATCGACGCCAGGTCGACCTGGATCACTTCCTCGTAGCGTCCGAGGAAGAGCAGGTTGTCGCCGAGGCCGTGGAGGCTCTCCGCCAGGCCGGCCTGATCGTCGACGTCGCGCAGAAGCCGCCGGGCTTCCTCGTGGGCCCGGATGGACTCCTCGTGCCTCTCCTGGGCGAAGTACGTGAAACCGATATGGTTGAGGATGTGTCCGCTGAGCGCGGGATCGCCGACCTTTCGACTGATCGACAAAGCCTGCTCCAGATGCTCCAGGGCCGCCGCCATCTGGTCCTGCTGCCGAAAGGAGTATCCGAGCCGATCCAGCGCCACCGCCTCCCAGCGTGGATGGGCTGAGGAGCGGGCCAAGTCGCGCACGGCGGAGAAGTCCGCGCGGGCCTGTTCATACTGCCCCAGGAGGAACCAAACCTCCCCTCGTCCCAGGAGCGCGTGCAGGCGCTCCTCCGTTGGCGGCTGGAGGTCCAGCGCCCGGGCGAAGTGATCGAGGGCGGTCGTGTTGGCGTAGACTTTCGCCGCGCGAGTCCCCGCCAGGATGAGGTGGGCGATGGCCTGCTCCCGCGCCCGCTCGTCTGATGGCAGGCCCAGGTCCTGTCGCAGCGCGACCACCTGGAGCCAGTGGTGCGCGATGTAAAATGCCCACTCCGCCTGGCGGTCTCCCGCCGTCTGGTGGGTCCACTCCGCCACGCGGGCATGCATGGCCCAGCGGTGCGCTTTCGGGATCAAGCCGTAGGCAACGTCGCGGATGAGGATGTGGCGGAAGGTGAACTCCTCTTCGCCCAGGAGCAGTGAGCGCGGCTTCCGCATGATCAGTTCCTTCCGCATGAGCGCTGCGAGGGCCTCGGCGACATGATCCTCCACGATGACCGAACGGACTCCGCCCAGCCAGAAGTCTTTTCCCTGGATGGTCGCAACCTGCAGCGCCTGCTTCTCGGCGGGTGGCAGGGCGTCGACGCGCGCGGCGATGACCGCGTGGACCGTATCGGGGATCGCGACCTCCGCCAAGGGGATCGTCAGCGTCCAGTGTTCCTCTTCCTGGGCCAGGATCCCCCGCTCGATCAACGAGCGCAGCATCTCTTCCATGAAGAGTGGATTCCCTTCGGCGCGGGACAGGACCACGTCCAGCAACGCGTCCGGCGCGGGTTTGCCGCCGAGGATGCCCAGGACAAGGGCGCGGCTCTCCTCACCGCCGAACGGGTCCAATGACAGCGTCGAGGCGCTGCGTTTACCGCCCATCCAGGAGGTGCGCCGCTCCAGTAGTTCCGGCCGCGAGAGGATGAGTAGCAGGATCGGCACGTCACGGATCCAGTCCGCGCCGTGCTCCAGATAATCGAGCGTCACGTCTTCCGCGGAGTGGATGTCCTCGAGGATCACCAGGAA
>CAYHPT010000252.1:0-2334 GCA_964358435.1 uncultured bacterium
GTCAGTGTGCGGGCGGGGCCTGCGCCGGGGCCGCGGCCGGTCAGCCTGCCGCCGCCGGCGCCACTCCCGCCGCCGCTCTTCCCCGGGCCGGGAGGGCCTCCGGGCCCCGTCCCGGTGGGGACACCGCCGCCTCCGGTGCGGCTGGCCGCAGGTGCGCAACTGATCGGCGTCCTGGGGGACACCGGCCGCGTGGCGATCATCAAGATCGGCGGACAGGTGTACGTCGTCGCCCCAGGGGAAACGATCCAGGACAAGATCCGCGTCGAACTGGTGGACGCCAAGGAAGGTCTCGTCATCCTGATTGAAGATGGTCAGCGCTTCGAAGTGCGATTCGGGTAGCCCAGAGGAGGAGCAGACAGTCCATGTGGCGGACCGGTCCTCTCAACGTACGACGTAGAATCCCTCTCACCCTAATTCTGGCTCTGGTCACGGTCATCTCCCTGTGGCCCGCCGCGGCGGTCGCCACCCCCGTGGTGCGCGTGACGTCGGTCGGGGTGCAGACCTTTCCCGGGGTGGTCCAGGTGACCATCAGCGGCTCCGGTCCGCTGCGCTTCCGCACGAGGGCGATGTCGAATCCGTTCCGCGTCCTTATCGATATCCCGGGGGCACTGCTGGCCGAGACCGTCCCCGCCGTGCGGGACGTGGCGCAGCCGCCCGTGCTGCGGGTGCGCGCCGGGCAGTTCCAGAGCAGCACCGTGCGGGTGGCGATCGACCTGTCGGCGCCCACCGCCTATCAGGTCAGCGCGGTCAGTCCGCAGGTGCTGACGGCGCGGCTGACGGTGCCGCAGCCGGCCGCGAAGGTCAGTCAGCCCGCGGTTGCGGCCGCCGTCGTGCCGCCGCCCGCCGCGCCGGCTGTGGCCAAGGCGGGCACCCCGGTGGCGCAGGCGCCGCCGCCCTCCGGTCTGGGCAGCATCACCATCGACCTGCGCAACGCCGAGCTCTCCGATGTCCTCAGCGCCCTGGCCAAACTGTGCGGCTTCAACATCGTGACCGACGCCTCGGTGAAGGGTCAGATCACGGTGCGGCTGGTGGACGTCACCTGCGAGGAGGCGCTGCGCTTCATCCTGGATGCCAACAACCTGGGCTTTCGCCGCGTCGGCAACAACCTGCTCGTCATGGCGGCGGACAAACTGGCCCCGCCGCCGGAGGTGCCGGAGCCGGTGATCTACCCGCTGGGCTACGCCGATCCGGACAGGGCGCGGGCCGCCATCGCGGCGTCTGTGCCCGGCGTGCGGGTGGCCATCGACCAGCGGACGAATACGCTGATCGTCTTCGGTACCGCCGCGCAGCACGAACAGGTGCAGAAGATCCTGGCGGCGCTGGACATCCAGATTCCGCAGATCATGATCGAGACCCGGGTCGTGGACATCAACACCGAGGTCCTGAAGGACCTGGGCCTGACCTGGGGGTCGGCCACCGGCCTCGCCGGGTTCCCGATCACCATTACCAGCATCACGGCGCCGGGCCCGATCCCCGCTACGCTGACCGCCATGACTTCCAGCGGCGCCTTCAACTTCTTCCTCACCGCGCTGGTGCAGAACGACAAGGCGCGGGTGCTCTCCGCGCCGCGGGTGGCGGTGATCGACGGCAACAAGGCCACGATCAACCTGGGTCAGGAGGTGCCGATTCCGCAGCGGGACGCCAACGGGAACGTCACCTTCACCTTCAAGCCCGTCGGCGTCATCCTGGAGATTACCCCGCGCCTGAACCGCGACGGGAACATCACGACGCAGATCAACTCCGAGGTAAGCTCGATCAGGGGCTTCACCACTACGGAGGTTCCGTTCCTGAATACACGTAAGGCGAGCACGACCGTCACCGTGAAGAACGGGGAGTCCATCATCATCGGCGGGATGATCAGCGCGGAGGAACGGGAGACCACCATCAAGGTCCCGCTCCTGGGCGACATCCCCATCATCGGTGTGCTCTTCCGCAAGACGCGGACCGACCGCACGGAGGCCGAAGTGATCTTCGTGGTCACTCCGACCCTGCTGTCCACGGGGAAGTAGGGCCATGGTGCCGCTCCGTCTGGCCGTCCTCTTGCTCGGGTTCGCCGTGCTCTTCCCGCCGGCCGCCGGGGCGCAGGCGCTGCCCGTTTTCGACCAGGGCCGCACCTACGCGCGGGAGGCGGACTTCCAGCGGGCGATCCAGCCCTACCAGGCCGCGATCGCCGCGGACGGGCGGAACGCCCGGGCGCACTACTGGCTGGGCTTCGCCTACCTCTTCGCCTACCGCCAGTACCGCGGCGGGCTGGCGCCCTACGCCGCCGGCTACCTGCCGCGCGCACTGCCGTCGCTGCGCCAGGCGGTGCAGTTGGACGGGAAGTTCGTCCCC
>CAYHPT010000253.1:0-2314 GCA_964358435.1 uncultured bacterium
GCCTCGCACATCACCGGGATTCGCTCGGCGACGGGCGCGACGGCGGAGGGATGGTTCATCGGCCTGCCGCTAACCACGCGCGTGCTGCTGGAGAGCCGCCCGGAGTTCGTCTACCACCGCCTGGTCCAGTGCGGGCACCTGGCGGAGCGGCTCGGCGCGCGCGTCCTCGGGCTCGGCGCGTTCACCAAAGTGGTGGGGGACGCCGGCGTCACCGTGGCGCAGCGGCTCACGATCGCCGTCACCACCGGCAACTCCTACACCGCCGCCTCCGCGGTCGAAGGCACGCTGCTGGCCGCGGCGCGAATGGAGATCGACCTGCCCCGGGCCCGCGCCCTGGTCGTCGGTGCCACCGGGGCGATCGGCGCGGTCTGCAGCCAGATGCTGGCGCCGCACGTAGGTGTGCTCACCCTGGTGGCGCGCAACGTGGAGCGGCTGGAAACTCTGGCAGTGCAGATCCGGACCGCGCCCGCGGGTGGCCGCACGCCGGAGGTGCGCGTCACCACCGACGTGCGCCGCGCCGTCGCCGACGCCGACCTGACCATTACCGTCTCCTCCGCCACCGACGTGCTGATCCAGCCGGAAGACCTCCGCCCCGGGGCCGTGGTCTGCGACGTGGCCCGGCCGCGCAACGTCTCCCGCCTGGTCTACGAGAAGCGGGACGACGTGCTGGTGATCGACGGCGGCGTGATCGAAGTGCCGGGGGAGGCGGAGTTCGGCCTGGACTTCGGCTTTCCGCCGCGCACCGGCGAGGCCTGCATGGCGGAGACGATGATCCTGGCGCTGGAGGGGCGCTCCGAGGACTACACGGTGGGGCGCGACATCACCCTGGCCCGGGTGCAGGAGATCGACGCCCTGGCGCGCCAGCACGGCTTCCGCGTCGCCGGATTTCGCCGTTTCGAGCGGGCGATATCGGCAGAGGAGATGGCGCGGATCAAAACCGCGGCCGCGCGCCGCGCCCCAGCCTCCTTTCGCGCTTGACGATTCCCCGCGGCGGGTTCTATACTCGCCCTACAAGTAGGCCGCGTGCGGCCTACCTTCTTTTGTCCCGAGTCGAGCGATGACCGAAAAGGGCGAAAAAGAAATCATCCTCACCGCCGAGGGCTTGCGCAAGCTCGAGGAGGAACTGGAGTACCTCAAGGTCACGAAGCGCAAGGAAGTGGCTGGGCGGATCAAGGAGGCCAAAGACTTCGGCGACCTGACGGAGAACTCCGAGTACGAGGACGCCAAGAACGAGCAGGCCTTCGTGGAAGGGCGCATCCTCCAACTGGAGGCGATGCTGCGCAACGCGAAGGTCATCGACAACAATGAGGTCCGCCGCGACCGCGTCACCGTGGGCTGTACGGTGGTCCTGCAGGACCTGAGCAACGGCGAGAAGCTGTCCTACATGATCGTCGGGTCGGCAGAGGCCGATCCGGACCGCGACCGCATCAGCAACGAGTCGCCGGTGGGCAAGGCCCTGCTGGGCCGGAAGAAGGGAGAGATGGTCGAGGTGCGGGTCCCCGCGGGCACGATCCGCTACTCCGTGCTGGACATCCAGGGGTAGCTTCCTGCCGCCCGCGGTTGCCGGAGCCAGTTCTGTGGCTCTTTTTGTTCCCGCCCCGGCGCGGCTCCGAGGTCCTCTCCCGGCACAAGTTGGGTATGTAGGCACTAGACGGGAGGCCGCCCCCGGGGGCGGCTGCGGGGTCATCGGTGTCATAGTAGAATAAGAGCAGGAGGAAACTCCTGACGGCGAGAATTCGTTGAACCTATCAGACGCCCGGTCGGCGCCGTGCTGGCCGGTCGGCGGACGGTTGGTTTGACTCACTCCGCGTAGCCGGCGGAGAGGAGAAAGCAGATGGCGATGTTTGAACGCTTCACCGAGCGGGCCCGCCGCGTGATCATCCTGGCGCAGGAAGAAGCGAAGCGCCTGAACCACAGCGCCGTGGGCACCGAGCACATTCTGCTCGGGATCATCCGCGAGGGTGAGGGTGTCGCCAGCAAGGTCCTGGAGAGTCTGAACATCAGCCCCGAGCGGGTGCGCGCGGAGATCGAGAGCGCCATCGGCCGCGGGGAGCGAACCCCCTACGAAGAGGTCGCCTTCACGCCGCGCGCCAAGAAGGTCCTGGAGCTGGCGCTGGACGAGGCGCGCCGCCTCGGACACAACTACATCGGCACCGAGCACCTCCTCCTGGGATTGATCCGCGAGGGGGAGGGGGTGGCCGCCCGTGTGCTGGAGGCGATGGGCGCCGCCCAGGACCGCGGGCGCGCCCACGTCGGCAACCGGCGCGGGGAACAGGGGACGCCCCGCCAAAGCCCGCACTGCCCCAAGCCCCCC
>CAYHPT010000254.1:0-2304 GCA_964358435.1 uncultured bacterium
GCAACTCGGTGGCCTACACCTGCAAGCGGATCGGCAAGCCCGTGCAGGTCTGGCCGATGGCCGACCTGTCTGGGGCATCGGCCGACGGGGAGGCGCCGGGCGTCGAGGTCCGTGACGTGGCGCTGCCCGAGCGGACCGCGCGCTGCGAGTTTTTGCCGGGTGATCCCGCCAAACAGGTCGCCGCGCTGACGCAGCGGCTGCGCGACCTGAAGCTGCTGTAGCGAGGAGCATACCGATGGCCGGAATCTGTGTCATCGCCAGTGCGCTGGACGGGAAGCTCAGCCGGTCGAGCCTCGAGCTGGTCGGCGGGGCGCGGATGCTGCAGGGCCCGCCTGGTCAGGAGGTCGCGGCCGTCCTACTCGGGCATGGGCCGGGGCTCGCGGAGGCGGTGGCCGATCTGCACCGGCACGGGGCGGCTGCAGTCTACCGGTGCGACCATCCGCTGCTGACCGCGGGCCAGACCGACGCCGTGCTCGTGACCGTGGAACACGTGGTCCGGCGGACGCGGCCGGAGGTCGTGCTCATCGCCGGGGACACGGTGGGGCGGGAACTCGCCCCCCGCCTGGCGTACCGGCTGCGCGCGGCCCTGGCAACGGAGTGCGTAGAGCTGGGTGTCGAAGATGGAGCGATCGTCGTGCGCCGGCAGGTGTATGGTGGCCGAGCGCTGGCGACGCTGGTGGTGCGGACGCGACCGGCCGTGCTCTCCGTGAAGCCTCACGCGTTGGATGTCCCGGAGGCGGCGCCGGTGGCGGGAACCGTGGAAGATGTCTCTGTAACTATCGATGCCGGCGCGCTGCCGACGCGGGTGCGCGAGGTCCTGCGCGAGCAGGCCGAGCTCGGTCTGGAAGAGGCGCAGATCGTGATCGGCGGCGGGCGGGGGCTGGGCGGGCCCGAAGGGTTTGCCCTGCTGGCGGAACTCGCCAAACAGTTGGGCGGCGCCGGCGGCGCCTCTCGGCCGCCGACGGACGCCGGCTGGGTGCCGGTGAACTGGCAGATCGGTCAGACCGGCAAGACCATCCGTCCCGCGCTGTACATCGCGGTGGGGATCTCCGGAGCCACGCAGCACGTCGCCGGGGTCACGGGGTCACGGGCGATCGTGGCGATCAACCGTGATCCCGAGGCGCCGATCTTCTCCATCGCGCACCTGGGCATCGTCGGCGACTACCGCGAGGTCGTGCCCGCCCTCATCGCCAAGGTGAAGGAACTCAAGGGCGCCTAGGCGGATGGAGATCACCCTCCTGCGCGGCGCGGCCGTCCTGCTGCTGCTCGCGGTTGCCGCCGGCATCGCCGTCCGGAAGCTCCTCCTCATCTACCGCCTGATCCGGCTGGGTAGCGGTCCCGTGCCGCTGGCCCCGATCGGGGTGCGCCTGCGCGATCTCGTGGTGCAGGTCCTGGCACACAGCAAGGTCCTGCGGCGGCCGGCCTCGGGCATTCTGCACTTCTTCATCTTCTGGGGCTTCCTGGTGCTGCTCTCCACCATTGTCCAGGCCTTCGGCGAAGCCTTCGTGCCGGGCTGGACGCTGCCGGTAATAGGCGCAGCGCCGTGGTTTGCCTTCCTGCAGGACGTCTTCATCGTACTGGTCCTCGTCGGGATCGGGATGGCGCTGTGGCTGCGGCTGGTGGTCCGGCCGAAGCGGCTGGCCGGGCAGGATCCGGTGGGCGCCTACATGATCCTGGGGCTGATCACCGGCATCATGGTGACCCTGCTGCTGTCGCGCGCGACCGCCATCGTCCTGGACGCGCCGCAGTGGGCGGCCGGTGCCGGGGTCTCGCGGTTCGTGGCCGGCTGGTTCGCCGGGGCCGCGCCGGGGACGGTGCGGGTGGCCGCCGAGGTGAGTTGGTGGACGCACCTGCTGATCATCCTCTACTTCTTTACCTGGATCCCCGAGGGCAAGCACCTCCACCTGATCACCCTGGTACCGAACATTCTGCTGCGGAAGGCCCGCCCGCGCGGCGCGCTGGCGCTGCTGGACATCGAGCACGCCGATCGCCTGGGGGCCTCCAACCTCGAGCACTTCACCTGGAAGGACAACCTGGACGTCTTCGCCTGCATGGAGTGCGGCCGCTGCACCGAGGTCTGTCCGGCCAACTCCACCGGGAAGGAGCTCGATCCCCGGCGCCTGCACACCGACCTGCGCAAGCAACTGACGGAGATCGGCCCGGCGCTGCTGGCCGGGGCGGGGGAGGTGCCGCGGCCGGCGCTCGTCGGCGAGGTCTTCTCCGAGGCCTTCCTCTGGCAGTGCCTCACCTGCGGCGCCTGCGTTGAGGAGTGCCCGGCGACCAACGACCACAACACCACCGCCT
>CAYHPT010000255.1:0-2272 GCA_964358435.1 uncultured bacterium
GGGGCGATTTCCGCGCGGCCTATTTGGTCCTGTATGTCCGGGCTGTACGCGGCGGGGGGGGTTTGGGGGGCGGGATTTAAGTGATCGTCGGGGTATTGCGGGTTGAGTTGCGCCTGGCCGGCGCGCGCAGCCTGAAAGACAAGCGGCGGGTCGTCCAGAGCCTGCTGGACCGGGCCCGCCGGGAGTACCGGGTGGCCGCCGCCGAGGTGAATCAGCAGGACAGCTGGCGCCGGGCCACGCTAGGGTTTGCCTGTGTCAGCGCCGCCGCGGATCACGCCGCACAGATTCTGTCGCGCGTAACCGGCCTGATCGAGCGGGAGACGCGGGTCGAACTGATCGACTACACTATCGAGATCCTCTGACGGCCATGAGCCTGCGGCGGGAGAAACTCCAGGAACTCTTCAAAGAGGAAGCGAGCGCGATCCTGCAGCGCCAGCTGCGCGACCCGCGGATTGGGTTCGTCTCCGTGACGGAGGTGGAACTCTCTGGCGACCTGCGCCACGCCAAGATCTTTGTCAGCGTCCTGGGGGACGAGGAAGCGAAGCGGCGCACCATGGAGGCGCTGGCCCGGGCGGCCGGCTTCGTGCGCAGCGAACTGGGCCGGCGGGTGACCCTGCGCCATACGCCCGAGGTCCTCTTCCGCCTGGACGAATCCATCGAACGGGGCACGCGCGTGGTCGCCCTGCTGCGCGAGGTCGCGCCGCAGGAGACGCCCGACCAGGCCGCCGACACGTCCGCGGATGACGCGCCCGCAGCACCCGGATCAGACGATGACCAGCCCTCGCGCCCGGATCGCGGCAGCGCTCCAGAACAGCGCTAGAATCCTGCTGGTCAACCACGTCGAGCCGGACGGGGACACGCTGGGCTCGACGCTGGCCCTGGCCCTGGCGCTGGAATCCCTGGGCAAAACGGTCATCGTCGCCAGCGAAGGCGGTGTGCCACTGGCCTTCGCGTTCCTCCCCGGCGCGGATCGGGTCGTCCCCGACCTGCCCTCTGGCGCCGCCTTTGATGCGGCCGTCACGATGGAGTGCAGCACGCCGGAGCGGTGCGGCCGATTTGCCGGAGCGGTGCTGGCCGCGCCCCTGATCATCGCTATCGACCATCACGAGAGCCATATCCCCTACGGGCACCTGGAGGACTGGGATCCCACGGCGGCCGCCGCCGCGGAGCAGGTGGCCGATCTGATCCGGGAACTGGGCGTCCCGCTGTCCCCGGCGATCGCCACCGCGCTGCTCACCGGCCTGGCCACGGACACCGGGGTCTTCCGGTTCCCCACGGTACGGCCGCACTCGCTGCGGTTGGCGGCGGAGTTGATGGAGGCCGGTGCGCCGCTGGCGGAGATCGTAGCCGCCGTGTACGAGCAGCGGTCCCTTTCGGCCAACCGCCTGCTCGGGTACGCGCTGCTGCGCACGGCCGTCGCCGCCGCCGGCGCGGTGGCCTACAGCACGCTGAGCGAGGCGGTGCAGCGCGCCGCGGGGGCGCTGCCGGCGGACAGCGCCGGGGTCGTGGGGGCCCTGCGCTCGATGAGGGGAGTCAAGGTGGCGATCCTGTTCGAGGAAAACGGCGACGACGTCCGGGTGAGCATCCGCACGCGGGACGGCGTCCGCGCCAACGCCATCGCCGAGACGTTCGGCGGCGGCGGCCATCCCGGCGCGGCCGGCTGCACGCTGTCCGGCCCGCTCGCCGATGCCGTGCCGAAGGTGCTGGCGGCGGCGGAAGGCGAACTGCGCCGGAACGACCGGTCCGCGACGCGCTGACCATGGACGGCGTCCTGAACGTGCTGAAACCCGCGGGCATGACCTCGCACGACGTCGTGGACGTCCTGCGGCGTCTGAGCGGACAGCGGCGGGTCGGCCACACCGGGACCCTCGACCCCGGCGCGGCCGGGGTCCTGGTGCTGGTCGTCGGCCGGGCCACGCGCATCGCCGAGTTCCTCACCGAATCGGACAAGGCCTACCGGGTGGAACTTACTTTCGGTATCGCGATGGACAGCGGGGATGCCTTCGGCAAGGTCACGTCCACCGCCGACGCCTCCGGCCTGAGCGAGGAGCGGGTGCGGGATGTGCTGCCGCAGTTCACCGGCGAGATCGAACAGGTTCCGCCGATGACCTCCGCCGTCAAGGTCGCGGGCGTGCGCCTCTACGAGCGGGCGCGCCGGGGTGAGGAGATCGCCGTCGCCCCGCGCCGGGTGCGGATCCACACACTGACGCTGCTGCAGTTCTGGCCGGGCGCACGCCCCCGCGCGCTCGTGGACGTGGAATGTTCGAAAGGG
>CAYHPT010000256.1:0-2242 GCA_964358435.1 uncultured bacterium
CGTTACCTTTGCCGCAGCCTCGTCAGCCTACACGATCGCGAGCAGCGGCGGAGGGTTCACGGAGAATACCCGCCTGCCGGACGGCGTCGCGGCCGCTGCCGGTGAGACGGTTAGCTTCTCCGCCTTCGGCCAGCCCGTGACGTCGGTCACCGACGCCACGCCCCGCGCGTACGTCGTCACCGTTCAGAACGCCGCCGGCAGCGGCACCGCGTCCGTCAACGCCACCGGGGGAATCTCCTACCAGACGCCCTGACCGCCAGGGCCTTCGCGGCCTGCCCAGCCTGGGGTGGGGGACGGGCGAAGTCGGATCAGCGGAGCACCCGAGCGGCCACGCCGACGGCCCGTGCAGCCCGCGCGAGCGAGGCGTCCACCGTCACGATCGGGCACGGCTGACCTGCGGCGACCGCAAGGTGCAGGGCATCGAGGGCGGCAAGCGGCGGTCTCAGCGCCGCCAGCCATTCCCGAGCCGCTGCGAAGTGCCGTCGCTCCACGGGAAGACGAATGTACAGTCCCGATTCCAGGTGAACCTGGAAGGCGGCCTGGACCCGCTGTGCGTCCTTCCGGCCCATCTCGCCGGCTCGCACTTTTTTCGCCAGGGCGGAGAATAGCTCGATCTCGACGAGGTCGCTGATGGCCAGTTCGTTTTGTGAGGCCAGGAATCGCTGCGCCGCATCGCTCAACGTCTCCGGGCAATAGTAAGGGACGAGCGCGCTGGTATCCACGTAGATCAATAGCGCGCGCTCCTCCGGTCGGCGATGATCTCGGCGCTCATCGGCCGCCCGCGGATCCGTACCGAGGCGCGCAGATCCGCAAGGTCCGGCACCCGCTTCGGCTTCCGCGGCGGCGGTACGAGCCTGGCCACCTCAACCCCCCGGCGCAGGACCGCGATCTCCTCGCCGGCCTGGACCCGTTCCAGGATGGCCCGCAGCCGCTCGCGAGTCTCTCTCACGCTGACAGCGCGCACATTGCTCACCCCCCGTAGGAGTACACACGAAGTGTACGCTAGGAAGGGCCGGCAGCGCAATCGCGAGAATTCGGATGGTGGCGCGAGTGGTTCGCGGGGGAGGGACGGCTCAGGGGCTGGCTTCCCGCCAGACCGGTCGGTCGCCCGCCAGCCCGTCGCCCTCGACGACCTCAAACAGGTTGGTGGTGGGGAAGTAGGGCGGGGCGAAGCCGCGGCCCATCGCATCGCGGCCTCCAATGCAAAACGCCTTCCCGGCCGGGAAGGCGTTGGGGGGCCTCCCGTTCGGCAACCCGGCCAACTGGCTGGTGCCAGTTCCGTGGCTTTGCGGACCGCCCTCGCAGGCGGGGTGCCCTTCTCGCGGCATGCCCTATGTCATTGGCCGTACCCTTCTATGGGATTGTGCCCCGTTCCGGCCCGGCCCAGGCATCGGTGCGGGGACGCCAGAGCACCCAAAGGAACCACGGCAGCATGAGGACCGCGACGCCGCTCATCACCCGGGTGGCGGTGTCGCTGAACAGCGCTCCGTCAAGGACCGGCGGCAGCGTGAAGGTCTGCACGTAAGGGCGCGTGTAGGCGTAGACCAGGTTCAGCAGCAGCAGGAGGCTCCATCCCGCATAAGGCCCCCACGTCCGGCGATCGACGGCCGGCCCCAGCGCCAGGAAGGGGAGGGCCGGCAGCAGGTAGCGCTCGTGGATCCGGGTGGGCAGGAGGAAGGTGCTGACCAAGGCGGCGGCCGCTCCCAGGGCGACCACCCGGTCCGTGGGGCGGCGCCAGACCGCGCCCAGCACCACCGCCATCCCCAGCGCGGAGGCGATCGTCCCCCACAGGTAGATGGGGAGACCCGCCAGCCGGTCCGCGTCACTGTGCCAGAAGCCCTGCACCGCGCCCCAGAGATTGAAGGCGACAACGCTGCCGTAGGGATAGACGCCGATCGCGTTGCGCAGCAGAGTCACCAGCCCTCCCGGGCCCACGCGGAACGGCGCGTTGAGCACCGTGAGAGTCACGCCGGCGGTGAGGGCGGCGCCCAGGATCAGGTCGGGACGCGGGCGGAATCCCGCGGGCCGGTCGGGCGGGAGCAGGGCGCGGCGGAAGAGGGCTACGCCAAGCACTGCCAGCAAGGGGGCCGTCTGCGGTTTCACCAGAAAGGCCACGGCGGCGGCGCTCCAGGCCAGCGGATGGCCGCGGAGGAAGAGGGCCAGGGTGGCGAGGGCCAGCAGCGCGCCTACGCTGTCGGTCTGACCCCAGTAGGATCCCGTGAAAACGAGGGCGGGATGGAAC
>CAYHPT010000257.1:0-2198 GCA_964358435.1 uncultured bacterium
GGTGGGTTCGTCCTTCTCCACGCTGGCGGGCCCCGGGCCGCTGGTGATGTCCGCGGGGACGGACCCGGCGAACCAGACGAAGGTGGTGGAGGGGTTGCTGCGCGAGGCGACCAGACTGCGCGACACGCTCCCGTCGCCTGAAGAGATGGATCGCGCCCGGCAGCGAATCATCGGCGTGCACGCCATCGACCACGAGGACCTGCGGCGGCAGGCCTTCCTGCCGGGGTTGTACGAGCTGCTCGGGGGTGGGGTTCGCCTTTGACGCCCGCATCCCCGACCTGATCTCGCGCGTAACGGCGGAGGACGTCCAGCGCGTGGCGCGGCTCAACATGCAGCAGCCGACGGTCGTCATCGTCGCGCCGCTCGTGCGCTGACGACCACCGGCAGCGCTGCCTGGCGCGTCCTTCAACCTAGAACCGGCGCGCAGCCTGCGGGGGACAGCTAGAGCGCCGTGGCCGACGTCAGGACGCGGCGGTGGCGGACGTCCCAGACACCGCGGCTGGTCAGGCGAACCCAGGGCAGCGAGTCGAACGTGAGGAACATCAGGCTGAAGAGCGGATCCGTGAACCGGAAGCCCCGCGAACGCATCAGGGCGATGAACCCGCGGTTGGCCTCGACGATCTCGCCCCACGGCCGGGAGGAGAAGATCCCGCCGAGGTCGAGCGGCAGGGTGAAGATCTCCGCCCCCTGATCCACCACGACCAGGCCTCCTCCAAGATCGGCGACCCGCTCCGCGGCCCGCGCCATGTCCGCGGCGTTCTGCCCCACAACCAGGAGATCGAAGGCGGTATTCACCGTCGTGGCCAGCCCGCCGAGGCGGTCGACGAAACCCGTCAGGAGGCAGCGGGTCAGCCAGCGCCGGTTCCGGTCGATGAGGACGGCCTGAAGCGCCGCCGCCAGCGAGTCACCGGTCATCAGTTCGGTGATCACGTCGTTAATGAGCCGGCAGACGACGGGGCGAGCCGGCGGCATCGCGAAAACCCCGGGCGGCACGCGCGGCACGGTTAGGGATTCGAAGATACCGTCCCAGGAGAATTCGGGCAGCGGCCGCAGCAGACATCCGTCGCGGACCGCCACCTGTCCGTCGACGATGACGGCCTCCGGATACGGGTCCGCCAGATCCCGCAGCACATTCAGGTCTGCTCGTTTTCCGGCAGCGATCTCCCCACGGTCGCCCATCCCGTAGTACGCGGCGGGGTTGAGCGTCGCCAGGCGCAGCGCCGTCAGCGGGGGGATCCCGCTGCGGACGGCCACGGCGATGACGTGGTCCATGTAGCCGTCGTCCTCGATGAAGACGGGACTGGGACCGTCCACGGTGAGCATCAGACGCAGCGAGCGAGCCGGCTCCGCCGTGACCGCGGCGGCGAGTTGGGGCAGGTCGGGGCGGATCGGGCTGTGCCGGAGCATCACGTACAGCCCCACACGCAGCCGGTCCCGCACCTCCTCCGCCGTGACTGCCTCGTGGCACGAACTGAACCCCGCCGCGGCAAGCACGGCGAGTTTGTCAGAGGATGCCCCGGCGGCATGGCCCTCCACCCGCCGGCCGTCAGCGCGCGCCGCGGCGATCTTCTCGAGCAGGCCAGGCTGGCCGTCGTGCACGTCGGTCCAGCGGGTCACCTCGCCGACTGCGGCGGCGGAGGGGAGGCGCCACAATGGGCGCAGCCGGTCCAGTGCGAACCGCTCCTCGGCGGAGAAGGACGGTGGGTGCAGCCTGATGAGCCAGTGGAGTTTGACGGGCAGGGCAGCCAGGCGCTCCAGCACCCCGGGAAGGCGGTCGGGGAGGGCCAGCATCATAAAAGGAAGCGTATCAATCACCGCGGTCGTTGTTCCGTGGCGCAGGAGCGCGCCGGCCAACTGGACAGGGTTGGCCAGAACGGCGTGGGTGTGGGGCTCGACGTAGCCGGGCGCGACGATCCGGCCGCTGACGTCCAGGATCTGCCGCGCGCCTGCACAGACCTCTACGCCGGGGCCCACGGCCGTGATCCGTCCGCCGCGGATGGCAACCGCCGCCTGCCGCAAAATGCCGGCGCGGACATCCGCGATCTGACCACCGGCGAGGCAAAGATCAACGGCAGGCACGTGCTACCTTCCCGTCCAGCGGCCTTCCGGATCGAAGCGGGTGATCACGGCCAGTTCCTCCCTACCGGGGAGGGGCGTCTCCCGCAGGGCAGGCGAGACGAGGAGATCCCAATCGGTTT
>CAYHPT010000258.1:0-2187 GCA_964358435.1 uncultured bacterium
GCCGCTTCCCCGGCACCGCCTCGCTCCCTGGCGCAGCGCCTCGGGGCGTGGCTCGGATTCGGAGAAGCCCAGGCGCACGAGCTCGAACGATGACGCGGCGCCCGCCCGGGCGATCGCGTCCCCGCCCCCTCCGCTCCGGACAGCGTCCGGCGGGACCGGTCCGCCGCCCCGCCGTCTCCGAGGTCGACCTGCAGCGCGCCGTCCGCCGCCGGCTCACCTTCCTCTTCGTCCTCCTGTTCGCCGGGCAGGCGGTGCTGCTCGGGCGCCTCGTCTACATCCAGGGTAGCCAGGCCGACCACCTCCAGCGGCTGGCGCTAAACCAGCAGCTCGGCGCCTTCGTCCTGCCCACGCACCGCGGGCGCATCTTTGATCGCGCCGGCCGCCCGCTCGTCACCAACGTCGAGGTGGAATCGGTCTTCGCCGTCCCCCGGGCGATCCGCGACCCGCAGGGGTTTGCCCGCCGCGTCGCGCCGCTGCTGCGCATGGACCCGCAGGATATCGAACGGCGCCTGGAGCCCCGCCTCTATTTCGTCTGGCTGAAGCGCAAGGTCAGCCCCGAGGCCGCGGCCGCGCTGCGGGCGCTGAAACTGGAGGGGCAGCTGGGGTTCCTCGAGGAGGCGCGGCGCGCCTATCCCAACGGCGACCTGGCGGCGCACCTGCTGGGGTTCGTCGGCATCGACAACCAGGGACTGGCCGGGGTGGAGCTGGCCTATGACTCCACGCTGCAGGGCCGGCCGGGCAGGGCGGTCGTCGGGCGGGACGCGGTCGGCCGGCCGATCGTGGAGACGCAGCGGCTGGCCGCACCGGCGGTCGACGGCGCCGACCTGGTGCTGACCATCGACCAGGTGGTCCAGCACATCGCCGAGCGGGAACTGGAGAAGGCGGTCGAGGAGACCGGGTCGGCGCGCGGGATGGCCCTGGTGATGGATCCGCGCACCGGGGAGATGCTGGCACTGGCGGCCGTGCCGTCTTTTGACCCCGGCGCATTTCAGCGCGTCCCGGCGAAGCGCTGGGTGAACCGGCCGATCGGCGAGATCTACGAACCGGGCTCGACCTTCAAGTTGATCACCGCCGCCGCCGCGCTGGATTCGGGCCGGGTCGATCTCACCGACGCCTTTGACTGCCCGGAGTCCCTCCAGGTAGGCGCCCACCGCATCCGCGACGTCCACCGCTACTGCACGGACACGCAGACCCTGACCGACATCGTCCGCCACTCCTCCAACGTGGGCGCCGCGCAGGTCGCGGCGAGACTCGGCAGGGAGACCTTCTACGACTACATCCGCCGGTTCGGGTTCGGCGCGCCGACCGGCGTCGATCTGCCGGGCGAAGCGAGCGGCATCGTCCGCCCACCGCAGGCGTGGCTGGGCCCCGGGCTGCAGACGATCGGCTTCGGTCAGGGCATCTCGGCCACGGCGCTGCAGATGCTGGTGGGCGCCTCGGCTCTGGCGAACGACGGGGTGCTGGTTCGGCCGCACGTCGTGCGCATGGTGCGTGACCGCGAGGGGCGACTGCTGCAGGGCGTGAGCGCGGCCCCGCGCCGCCGTGCCGTCGCGCCGGAGGTGGCCGCGGCGGTGGTGCGCATGATGATCCGCGCGGTGGAGGACGGTACGGGCAAATTGGCGGCGGTTCCCGGCTATGTCCTCGCGGGCAAGACCGGCACGGCGCAGATCCCCGCGCCCCAGGGCGGCTACCTGCAGGGACGGTACATCTCCTCCTTCCTGGGATTCGCGCCCTTTCCCAACCCGCGGCTGGCCATCCTGGTCGTGCTCGAAGAGCCCAAAGGCGCTTACTACGGCGGGGCCGTGGCCGCCCCACTCTTCCGCGCGATCGCCGAGCGCGCCCTCTGGTACCTGCGGGTCCCGCCCGCCACGCCGCTGGCCGCCCCTGCGCAGACGCCCTGAGACCGGCGCACCCTCCCACGTCCTCCGAGACGTCCCCGCTATAATGGTCGGATGAACCGGCCGCTGCTCGTTATCTTCCTCACGATCCTCGTCAACCTCATCGGCTTCGGCATCATCATCCCGCTGCTGCCGTTCTACAGTCAGGCGCTGGGCGCCTCACCCTTTGTCATCGGGTTGCTCTTCGCGTCCTTCTCGCTCGCCCAGTTGATCGCCGGCCCGATCCTGGGTGACCTCTCCGACCGCTGGGGCCGCCGCCCCGTGCTGCTCGTCAGCCTGCTGGGCACAG
>CAYHPT010000259.1:0-2179 GCA_964358435.1 uncultured bacterium
GCCGTACCGGGTGGGACCCCTGCGGCGTCGCGGCGCGGAAGGTGGTGCCGTCCAGGCTCAACTGGACGTCCTCCGCCCAGAGATCCGCGTGGGCGGTGCCCGAACGGCTGTCGGCGACCGGCGAAAAGCGCAGCACCGGGGCCCGGCTGGCCCGCGCCATCTCCACGGCCGCGGGGTCGGCGGCGTTGACCACACTCCACCCGGACGGCTCGACCATTTCGAACAGGCGCCGCTTCGCCCCCAGATACGCCTCCAGGGTCCCGTGGAAGTCCAGGTGATCCGGCGTCAGGTTCGTGAAGACGGCCACGCGGAAGCGTGTGCCGTCCACGCGGTGCAGGGCCAGCGCGTGTGACGCGACCTCCATGGCGACGTGTGTTACGCCTTGCTCACGGAGTTCGGCAAGCAGGTGCTGCAGGTCCGGCGCCTCCGGCGTGGTGCGGTTGGTCTCGATCAGCCCTGAGGGCCCCCGGGCGCCCATCGTGCCGATGACGGCGCTGCGGTTCCCAGCCTGCGTGAGGATCGCATCGATGAAGTAAGTCGTGACGCCCTTGCCGTTAGTGCCGGTGACCCCGATGACCGTCATGGCGTGCGAGGGATGGCCGGAGAACGCGGCCGCCACGAGGGCCGTCGCGGCGCGCGTGTCCGGGACGATGACCTGAGTGACCTCCGGCCCGACCTGGGCTGGCCGCTGCACCAGCACCGCGGCCGCGCCGCGCCGCGCCGCCTCCGGCACGAAGGCGTGCCCGTCGTGCGTGTACCCGCGAATCGCCGCGAAGAGGAACCCCGGCAGAACCTGCCCGGAGTGATAGGCGATGCCCGTAATCGACCGTTCCGGGTCGCCCGCGAGGGTGTGGTCAGGAAGTGCGGCCAGGAGCGTGCGCAGCGGGACAGCGGTCAAGCGGCGACCATCTCCTTCATTCAATCGGCGGCAGGCCGAGCATGGCCCGCAGGTACATAATCTGCCCGATGTGGTAGTTGTCGTGCGGCAGGTGGTAGAGGAAGCGGTTCAGCCGGGCCTCCTCGCCGCGTACAGAGCCCCTCCCCCCACGCCTCTTCCCAGAGTTTGACCAGCGCCTCCCGTTCCATCAGAAGCTGGCGCGCCATCTTACCCCTCCCGTCTTACCGCCGCGCCGCCACGACCGGGTTGCGCAGCACGCCGATGCCCTCCACTTCGACCTCGACCACATCACCGACCTGCAGATACCGCGGCGGCTGAAAGCCCATCCCCACGCCCGCCGGTGTGCCGGTCGCGATGAGATCCCCGGGCTCCAGCGTCATGCCCCGTGAGAGGTCCGCGATCAGTGCCGCCACGGGGAAGATCATGTCGGCGGTGGAGGTCTCCTGGCGCAGTTCCCCGTTGACGCGCGAGCGCACCATCAACCGCTGCGGGTCCGGCAGCGCCGAGCGGTGCACCACCCACGGCCCCAGCGGCGCGAACGTGTCCAGGCTCTTCCCTTTGAACCACTGGCCGCGCTCCCGCTGCAGGTCGCGCGCCGTGACGTCGTTCATCACCGTGTAGCCGAAGACGTACTCCAGGGCCTGCTCCCCCGGGATGTTCCGGCCGCGCCGGCCGATCACCACCACCAGTTCCGCCTCGTAGTCAAGCGCCTGTGTGGCGGCATGGTACAGGATCGGCGAGAACGGGCCGATCACGGCCGTGGGCGGCTTGGTGAACCACACCGGCTGCTCCGGGGACGCCACCCCACCCTCGCGGGCGTGCTCCGCGTAATTCCGCCCCATGCAAAAGATGCTCTTCCGCGGGCGGGGGATCGGTGCCATCAGGTTGACCTCTCGCAGGGGGCGGGCGATCGCGCGGCGGCCGGACGGCGGCAGCGAGCGGGCGAGCGCCAGCAGCCGCCGCACCAGGACGACCGAACTCCGTTCGATGAAGGCGGGCAGGTCCGTCGGGATGGCGCCGTCGGGGGTTTTCCCCTGCGCCCGGAACAACCGCCGGTAGAGCGCCGGCACGTCGTAGACGAGCTCGCCGACGAGCACACCCAGGCGCGGCCCCTGCTCGCTGGTATAGGTCAGGAAGCGCATCGGCTCACCTCCAGGCGCGAGCCTGCTCCCCGGCGCGCGCCGACCGCTGGCCGAACCAGGCGATTACGGCGAGTGCGCCCATCACCGCGGCCCCGGAGCCGAACGCCACCCCTTCGCCGGCCACCTGCAGCGCGCCGTT
>CAYHPT010000260.1:0-1846 GCA_964358435.1 uncultured bacterium
CGGCACGCCAACGCCTTCCCCAATGCCAGGGCGCCGCGGCCGCCATCCTTCAATGAAGCCGATGTCAGCGACAAACCGGCATGGGTGCAGGACCTGCCGCTACTCACCGCGGAGCAGATCGCCCGCATCGACGAGCAGTACCGCGTGCGGCTGCGCTCTCTGCTGGCTGTCGACGACCTGCTGGCGACGCTCGTGGATGTCCTGCAGAATACGGGGCAGTTGGGCCGGACCTACATTCTCTTCACGTCCGACAACGGCTTCCACCTGGGGGAGCACCGGATGCTCATGGGGAAGAACACGGCCTATGACGAGGACGTCCGGGTCCCGCTCGTTGTGCGCGGGCCGGGGGTCCCCGCGCGCCGTACCCTGGAACACCTGGCGCTGAACATCGACCTGGCGCCGACGTTTGCGGAACTGGCCGGCGCCGCCATGCCCGCCTTCGTGGACGGGCGCTCGCTGGTCCCGCTGCTCGGGGCGACGCCACCGCCGTTAGCGCAGTGGCGGCAGGCCTTCCTGGTGGAGCACTATGTCGAACCCCGACGTCCCGAACCCGCAGCCACCGGAGGACGCCCCGCGCCGGCGAGACGTGGCGGGGGTGCGCCAGAGCTCAACGGCATCCGGACGCACAACGCGATCTACGTCGAGTATGCTACCGGCGAGCGCGAGCTGTACAACCTGGTGACCGATCCCTATGAACTGCAGAACCTGGTGCGCACGGCGCCCGCGGATCTCGTCGCGCAGTTCGCCGCCCGCCTGGCCGATCTGCGGCGCTGCGCCGGGGCGACATGCCGGACCGCGGAGAACGCGCCGGTGCCGGTGACCGGAAACCGCTGAAAACGCTGCCGGCTTCCGGTCCGAACCGTTACGGCCGCGACGCGCTGGGCCGGCCGGCGGCCTCCGGGGCAGAGACCTCATAGATCTCGCCGAACTTCTGCCAGAGGTAGCGCAGGTACGGCTCCGGAGTCAGCCGGCTGCCGGCGGCGCGCGCCAGCAGGTCCTGCGGGAAGAACTTGCGCCCGTGCCGGTGCACGCGCTCCCGCAGCCATCCCAGCAGCGTGCCGAACTCGCCCCGGCCGAACTCCTCCGTCAGTCCGGGGTGCGCCCGCTGCGCCGCCTCGAAGAGTTGCGCCGCCATGACGTTGCCCAGCGTGTAGGTGGGGAAGTAGCCGATCGAGCCACTGGCCCAGTGGATGTCCTGCAGCACACCGTCGGCGTCGTTCGGCGGGGTGACCCCCAGATATTCCCGCATCTTGGCGTTCCAGGCCTCCGGCGCGTCCTCCACTTTCAGTGATCCTTCCAGCAGCGTCTTCTCCAGTTCGAATCGCAGGATGATGTGCAGGTTGTAGGTCACCTCGTCGGCTTCAACCCGGATGAGGCTCGGTTCCACCTTGTTGACCGCCCGGTAGAATGTCTCCGCGTCCGCGTCAGCCAGTTGCGCGGGGAACACCTCGCGGAGCTTCGAGAAGTAGTGCCGCCAGAAGGAGCGGCTGCGGCCGACCAGATTTTCCCACATCCGCGACTGCGACTCGTGCATGCCCAGGCCGGCCCCGCCCGCCAGCGGCGTGCGCTCCAGGGAGGGGGCGATGCCCTGCTGGTACATGGCGTGTCCGGATTCGTGGAAGATGGCAAAGACGGCCGGGTTAAAGAAGTGGCGGTCGAACCGCGTGGTGATGCGCACGTCGTCGCGGCTGAAGCCGGTGGCAAAGGGATGGGGCGCGCGGTCGAGCCGGCCGCGAGAAAGGTCGTAGCCAAAGGCCTGGGCGACGGTCAGCGCAAACGCCTCCTGCTTCGCCTCGTCGTATTCACGATGCAGGACGCTGTCGTCCACCACCTGACCCCGTTCGGC
>CAYHPT010000260.1:1856-2177 GCA_964358435.1 uncultured bacterium
TCGACCGCGTGAGGTCACCCTCGGTCACCGCGGTGGCGACTTCGGCGATCGCCCGCACGAGCGGCACGGTCCCTTCCCGCAGCCACACGAACAGGTCGGCCACCTCGCGCGAGGTCATCAGCGGCTCGTAGAGATCCAGCAGCGCGTCGTAGGGATGGTCCGTGTAGCCCAGAAAGTCGGCGGTGCGGCGGGCGTAGTCCACCATCTGCTGCAGGTGCGGGCGGAACGTGGCGAAGTCGGTGGCCGGCCGGGCCTGCCGCCACACCTCGACGCTCAGGCTGGAGGCGCGCCGCCGCTCGGCGACAAACGCGGACGGCAGCT
>CAYHPT010000261.1:0-2154 GCA_964358435.1 uncultured bacterium
CAGCAGGGCGAGCTCCACCTCGGAGCCGGACGCGAGCAGCAGGAGCGCGGGCCAGAGGCGACGCACATCATACATGCTACCATGAGCCTACGCGGATGAGCCTCAACCAAATCCACGGGACGGCGGTGCTGGTATGGACGCCCGTGGTCGGAAACCTGGTGCTGGCGATCTGGGCCTGGGTGAGCGGGCTGCGCGGCCGGCGCACTCTGTCGCCCGTTTTCTGGGCCGTGGTCCTGCTGGTGCTCGCCGTCCTCGCGCTGCAGACGGCCGCGGGGCTGCTGCTGTTCCTCGGAGGTACGCCGCCGCGGCGGGGCCTCCATCTTCTGTATGCCGTGCTGGTCGTCGTCGCGGGCGTGGCGCAGTATGGGCTGCGCCCGGGCGCATTCCTGCGCCGGTTCCTTTCGCCGGCACCCCAGACGTTCCATGAGCCTCGCGTGCTGGCCCTGCTCTGCCTCACGCAGGCCGCGCTGATCATGCGCGCCTGGATGACCGGATTGGGGAGTCCGTAGACCAACGAGGCAAGACCGGTCGGGAGAGGGAGGGAGGTCGAGATGACCTGCCGGGAACGGCTGGAGCAGCTCTTCCGCGAGCGGGGGGTGCAGTACAAGGTCACCACCCACGCCGAGGTGTATACGGCGCAGGAGGTCGCCGCCGTGGAGCACGTCAGCGGCTACGCCGTGGCGAAGACCGTGGCCGTCTCCGCGGACGGCACACTGGTGCTGGTCGTCCTGCCGGCGCCGCACCGCGTCGACATCACTAAGGTCAAGCGCGCGCTGGGGGCCAAGGAGGTGCGGCTGGCCAAAGAGGAGGAGTTCGGCCGCGTCTTCACCGACTGCGAAGTCGGCGCGATGCCGCCGTTTGGGTCGCTCTACGGGGTCCCGGTGCACGTGGACCGCACGCTGACGCAGGACCCGCAGATCGTCTTCCGCGCGGGCACGCACCGGGAGACGATGACCGTGGCCTACGCCGACTTCGAGCGCCTGGAACGGCCACAGGTCGGCGACTTCGCCGCGCCGCCGTCCGTGCCCGCGACCTGAGCGCAGCGGCGGCGGAAAATTGACCCTCCCAAAGAGGCTCCGGTACAATGAACGGAGCCTCTTCTAACCAGGAGTCTCTATGCAGCTTCTCGCCGTGCCGATTGCCGCGGCCCTGACCTTCCTCGCGCTTCTCCTGCTGGTTCGCCAGTACGTCCGCCAGCCCACCTTCTGGATCCTGGTGGCGCTGGGCTACATCGCCGCGTACATTGCGCAGTGGACCGGCCGGACGGTGTGGGATCCGCTGACGTTTGACCTGGGCATCCCCCAGGCGGGCGCCGGTATCGTGGTCAACATGCTGGGGCGGGCTTTTCTGGCGGAGGCCTTCAAATTCGCCCCGGTGCTGGTCATCGGCCTGATGACGGAGATCTCTCCGCGCGACTGGTTCGCCTACGGCGCGGCGGCGGGCGCGGGATTCGGCTTCTTCGTGTCGCGGCAACTGATCGCCTTTTCACTGGAGGTCTACCGTCTAGCGCTCAGCACGCCGGCGCTCACCCTGCTGAGCGTCCTGCTGAAGTTCTTTCCGATCCTGGCCCAGACGGCGACGACAGCCTTCGTCGCCTGGGCCATGCCGCGGGGCTGGCTCGTCCGCGGCCTGCTCCTGGCGACCGCGGCGCAGACGGTACTCGGCCTGGTGGAGCGGGGACAGGCGACCCTGGGCATGGCGCTGGGAAGTCTGCTCTTCGCCTTGATCGCCCTCTTCCTCTTCCTGTACGTCTGGACACTGCGGGACCGCGCGGCCGTCCCGTCGCGCCAACCGGCGGGGTAGGCCGGTGGCGCGCGTCGCGGCCGTCTGCTTCGACGTCGGCGGCACCCTGCTGCACATGGACCCTCCGCCGGAGGTCATCTTCGCGGATCTATGTCGCGAGTTGGGGGTCGAAATCGCGCCAGCGGCGGCGGGCCGCGCCTACGCCCGCAGCGAGACGTGGTTCAACGCGCATCGTGATCTCTACACGCGTGCGCCGGAGGAGTTCTGGCGGCGCGGGAATCGCGTGCTGCTGGAGCGGCTCGGCGTGCGTGACGAGCTGGATGCCCGCGCCGCCTTCATCACGGACGAGTTCTCGAAGCGGGCCGGGGGATGGAGCGTCTACCCGGAAGTGCCGGAGGTCCTGGCGGCGCT
>CAYHPT010000262.1:0-2145 GCA_964358435.1 uncultured bacterium
GCGGTGGCGCACGCGATCCCCGGGTTTCGTCCGCCGGCCGCCGACCCCGCCGAACAGGCGCTGCAGCCCAAAGCCAATCCCGGCGCCGACGATTAGTTGGTTCCGCGCGAAACTCCGCTCTACCGCCTGACCTATCACACCGTCCGGGTCCTGCTGCGGCTGTGCTTCGGGTTCCAGATTGACGGCGTGACACATATTCCGCGTGGGGCAGCGCTGATCGTGGCCAACCACCCCAGCGCCCTCGATCCGCTCGTGCTGGCGGCGGCCCTGCCCCGGCGCGGGCTGTTCGTCGCCGCCGCGGAGTTCCTGACGATGCCGCTCGTGGGGTGGGCGATGCGCGCCTACGGGGTGATTCCGGTGCACCGCGGTCAGGTCGACCTCTCCGTGGTCAAGGAGGCGATCCGGGCGTTGGAGGCAGGGGCGCTGGTGGGCATCTTCCCCGAGGGCCGGATCTCTCCGGAGGGTGGAGTGGTGAAGGCGGGCGCAGGAGTGCTCGCGGCGCGGGCCGGCGTTCCCACCGTTCCCGCGGCCATCCTGGGGACGGCCCGGGCGCTGCCACTGGGCCGGTACATCCCCCGGCCGGCGCGGGTGCGGGTGATCTTCGGGCCGCCGCTGCCCCCGCCGCCGCCGGGCGACCGCGCCGCCGCCGATCAGATGGTGGAAGACGCGCTCTCCTGGGTGCGCGGGATCCTGCAGCGCCCTTGACAGCGACTCCGCCGGTGCTACCTTGAGAACCAACAGAGGCAGCGAGCAAAGCCGTCAATGAACGCATTCCTGCAATTCAGCCCGTACGCCCCCCGGCAGTGCATCTGTCCCGGGCGGAGGCCGTGGTGTGCCTTCGCCCTTCCCCAGGCTTAACCGCCTGACGCCAGACTCCCCAAACCCAGGCCGCCACGGTCTCCGCCGCGATCGCAGTTCAGCGCACATTAGCGGAGGTGTGGCTATGGCACGCACTCAGGTTGATCACAACACCATCAAGTTCGGTCAGGTGACCATCGTTCTGGTGGTCACGTTCGCCTGGCTCTTCGATCTCGTCTGGCTGGTGCCGCTGCTGGCCGTGGTCCTGCTAGCCAACGTCGCCTGGCCAGCGCGGGGTCCGCTGCGCCTGACCTACCGTTACGTGATCCTTCCGCTGCGCATCGTCCACCCCAACCTGGTGGTGGACGAAGCCGCGCCGCACCGGTTCGCGCAGGGCGTGGGCGGCGTGCTGCTCGTGGCCGCGGCCGCCGCGCTCTACGGCGGGGTCGCCGTCGCAGGCTGGGTGCTGGCCGGGCTGGTCGCCGTGCTGGCGGCGGTGAACGTCCTCTGGAACTTCTGCGCCGGGTGCTTCCTCTTCTACCAGTTGCGGCGCGCCGGCCTCTTGCGCCGGGAGCCTATAGCGTGAGCGAGCGGTTGCTCGTCCTCGGCGGGCTGTTGCTGGTGGTGCTGCTTGTCGCGCTCTGGGTGGGGGCACGGCCCCGCGTCCTGACGGCGCGCCTGCGCCGCGGCCGGGCCCCCGGCGTGAGACCGTCCGGCCGCCCCCTGGTGCTGGCGTTCACCTCGCCGGACTGTGCGGCCTGTCACGCCGCGCAGCGTCCGGCGCTGGAGGAATTCGCCAGGCGCGTCGGAGATCAGGTGGAGATCCGTGAGGTCGATCTCCTGACCGAGCGGGAGACAGCCCGCGCCCTCGGGATCTTCAGCGTTCCGAGTACCGTGGTCCTGGACGCGGACGGGCGGGTGGTCGCTTTCAACATCGGGTTCGCCCCGGCGGAGCGGCTGCTCGTGCAACTGCCGCACACGAGGAATGGAGGCGCCGCCACCCGAAGTTAGCCACCGCTGGTCGTCGAGCAGGGGGATGCGTTGCTGGTGAGACGTGTGCTGGCGGTTATGGGGCTGCTGTTGCTGGCCGGTTCGACCGCCAGCGCCCAGACGAAGGTCAACGGGGACGCCCGGGCTTGGGAGGAGGTCCAGGCGGCCTTCGACCGTTTGGGGAAACTGCGATCCTATCGGGCCCGCATCACGGCGCCCGGCGTGACCACGGTGGTGATCAACGAGGTCGTCCCGCCCGACCGGGTGCGCGTCGTGCAGCAGATGGGCAACGTCACCTTCGAGTTCATCACCGTGGGGAACGAGACCCGTCTGCGGATCCTCTCTCCCGGCCTCCCC
>CAYHPT010000263.1:0-2129 GCA_964358435.1 uncultured bacterium
GCAGGTGGCCAGTCAGACCCTGGCCTCGATCGCCGCCATCGACGCCGCGACCTCGCTCCCGGTGCTGCGCCCCGTGATCGGCATGGACAAAACCGAGATCACCGCGCGCGCCCGCGAGATCGGGACGTACGAAATCTCGATCCTGCCGTACGAAGACTGCTGCTCCCTCTTCGTCCCGGCGCACCCGCGCACGCACCCGACCCTGGCGGAGGTGGCAGCGCAGGAGCGCGGCCTACCCGTGGAGCAGTTGCTCGCGGAAGCGCTGCGGCAAAGTGAAATCGTAGAGATCTCCCCGCGGGAGACACCCGAACTCCTCGTCGCCGCCTCGCCGTAGACCCCGCACCGCCAGGCGCGACCGGGCGCGCTACCGTGCAGGGAACTCACACGAACGAGGGAAATAACACAGACGTCCAGCTTGATTCCGCCGCGGCGGGGGCCACGGCCGTTCAGGGGTACCAATTGAAAATCTGCGTGTATCTGGAGCGCAGCAAACGGCGCGTCTGGAGCAGCGGCATTAAGCGCGCCTATGAGAATCAGATGAAAGCCCTGCACGCCGCCGGGGTGACCTTCACTACCGACCCCCGCGAGGACTTCGACCTCCTGCACGTCAACTCCATCGGCCCGCGCTCCGTCTACCTGGTGGAGAAGTACGCGGGGCGGCGGCCCGTCGTCATCCACAGCCACACCACGGCGGAGGACTACGCCAACTCCTTCGTGATGAGCGACTCCCTCGCGCCCTACCTGGGGCGCTTCCTCCGCTACTACTACAATAAGGCGGACATGCTCATCGCCCCCTCGGCGTACACGCGGGAGGTGCTGCGCCGCTACGAGGTGGACCGGCCGATCGAGGTCGTGAGCAACGGCGTCGACCTGCGCCGCTTTCAGCCCAGCGACCGCAAGCGCCCCCAGGCCCGCCGCCGCTACGGCCTCTCCGGGACCGTGGTCTTCGCCGTGGGCCTGGTCCTGCTGCGCAAGGGTGTGGACACGTTCTGTGAGGTCGCCCGGCGGGCCCCGGAGCTCACTTTCGTTTGGTTCGGCCGCGTCTCCAAGGCGGTCAAGGCAGAGACGCTGGAGGTCATCGAGAACGCGCCGCCCAACGTCCGCTTCACCGGCTACGTCGACGACGTCACCGATGCCTACGCCGCCGGCGACCTCTTCTTCTTCCCCAGCCTGGTGGAGAACGAAGGGATCGCCATCCTGGAGGCGGCGGCGACCGGCCGGCCGCTGGTGCTGCGCGACGCCGAGTGCTTCGCCGGCCGTTTCACCCATGAAGAGAACTGCCTGAAGGGATCCTCCCCCGAGGAGTTCGCCGCGCACCTGCGCCGCCTGGCTGCCGACGACGACCTGAGCGGACGGCTGGGCGAGGCCGCCCGGGCCTTCGCCGCCCGGCACTCTCTGGAGAAGGTCGGTTCCCGCCTGCGGGAGATCTATACGCGCCTGATGTAGGGCAGCCGCTCTGGCGCCCGGTTAGGAGAGCCGGGCGTCGCCGGCGCTCTCGGCCGACATCGCGCCGCGGTGGGCGGTCTTGGCCCAATCCACCCGGCCCGTGACCGCGGCGTGCACGTAGCGGAGGATCGCCAGCGGCACGACGAGGACCCGGTGCAGGGAGAAGATGGCCGAGCGCAGCAGGACACCGCCGATGGCCAGCGGACTCCACCCCCGTTCGTCGACGACGGCGGCCACCAGGGCGATGGTGAAGAACGCGGAGATCGCGGCCATCACCTCCTGAGGGATCCCCAGGAAGAGCACGACCGCGCCGGCGAAGCCGATCAGCGCGTACGTGTAGGTGGTGAGCAGGGCCAGGGTCGCCAGCAGCAGGCCGGCCAGGAAGAAGAGCATGTCTAGCCGGACCCGCAGCGGCACCCGTCCCACCAGCAGCGCCGGGAGTTGCTCGCCCAGGCAGCGCAGCGCCCCCTCGAACCAGCGGGTGCGCTGCCGCACCAGGGCGCGCACGTCGCCCACCGCCTCCTCCCAGACCACGGCGTCGTCGCAGTAGCGGATACGCCAGCCCGCCAGGTAGAGCCGCAGCGAGAGGTCGATGTCCTCCGTCTGCGCGTCGTCGTTCCAGCCGCCCGCTGCGCGCAGCGCCTCGCGGCGGACGAGCAGGCCGTTGCCGGCAAACGTGACGA
>CAYHPT010000264.1:0-2125 GCA_964358435.1 uncultured bacterium
CCGCCAGGACACCAGGAACGACCCCCACGTCCACGTCGGCGACGTCCACGCCAGCGACGCGGAGATGGCGCTACTGCTGGCCAAGGAGCAGTTCGCCCGCCGCGACCCCTGCGTGAATCTCTGGGTCGTGTCCTCCGCGGCGATCGAAGCCACCTCCTACGAGGACGCCGACATGTTCGATCCGGCGACCGACAAGAGTTACCGGTTCGGCGGCAGTTATCGCGAGCAGCAGCGCGTCTACCGGAAGCGGGGCGGGTAGGCGGTGGCGCCGGCGGCGCTGCAGGATCCCGAGGTCGCGCAGGCGCTGCGCGAATACGTGCTCGCCGTGGCGGACGACGAATTCCTCCTGGGACACCGGCATTCCGAGTGGACGGGGCTCGGCCCCGACATCGAATCCGACGTGGCGCTCTCGTCCATCGCCCAGGAGGAGATGGGGCACGCCCGCCTCTTTTACCAGCACCGGCTGGTCCTCGGTGGGCAGAACGAGGACCACCTGGACGCTATGGTCTTCGACCGGCCGCCCGAGGCCTTTCGCCACGCGGTGCTGCTGGAGCGGCCAAACAGCGACTGGGGCTTCACCATTGTTCGGCTCGTGCTCTACGAGCTGGCGGACGCGGTGCGGCTGGAGGTGTTGAGCCACGGTCCCTTGGAGACCTTGCCCGCGCTGGCCCGCACGTTGCAGCGGGAGGAGAAGTATCATCGGATGTACGGGGAGGCCTGGCTGGCCCGACTGGCCCGCGCCACGTCCGACAGCCACGCGCGCGTGCAGGCGGCGCTGGATGCGGCCTGGCCGGAGGCCCGCGGGCTCTTCGAGCCGACGCCCGGCGAGGCGCATCTGCTGGAAGCGGGACTGCTCGCCGAGTCCTCCGCCACGCTAGAGGAACGATGGCGGCAGCGTGTGTTTGAACTCTTCGGGGGGTTAGATCTCCGGCTGCCGGAGGGACCCGCGGCGGTGGGCGGCCGGAGCGGCAAGCACTCGCCCGACCTCGTCGCGCTCCTGGACGATATGACCGAAGTGCGCCGTCTTGAGCCGGGGGTCAAGTGGTAGAAGAGATGCGCGCGACGCCGACGACGGAGATCGAGATCTGGCGCGCCCTGGAGGCGGTCGAGGATCCGGAACTCCCGATCACCGTGACCGATCTGGGGCTAATCCGCGACGTCGCGGTGGAGGGCGGCCGCGTGCGCGTGCGCATGGTGCCCACCTTTTCCGCCTGCCCGGCGATCGAGGTGCTGCGGCAGGACATCCGGCGCAAGGTCCTGGCCCTGCCGGGGGTGGAGGAGGTAATGGTGGATCTCACCTTCGACGAGCCCTGGACGATGGCCCGGATGACCGAACGCGGCCGGGCCCGTCTGGCGGCCTACGGCTTAAGCCTGCCCCGGCGGCGCGTCGCCGAGCCGGTCGTCTGCCCCTACTGCGGCTCGACCAACACCACGCTGGAGAATCCCTTCGGCCCCACGCTCTGCCGGGCCATCTACTACTGCCGGGACTGCCAGAATCCCATCGAGCGGTTCCGCCCGCCCGCGGAGTGACCACCGCCCGGAAGTCTCTCTCCGGTCCGAAACCCGCCGTGCCCGACGAGGTCTACCTGCGCCGGCAGCGGGAGATGCACCTGGTGACCCGGGGGCGACGAACCGGCCGATCCCACCGCGTGGAACTCTGGTTCGCCTCCGAGCCCGGCCGCATCTACCTGATGGCCTACGCGCGCCGCCACGGCCGCGGCACCGACTGGTACCAGAACCTGCAGCGCACTGGCTCCGCGCTAGTTGAAGCGGGGGACCGCCGCTTCGAAGGGCGGCTGGAACCGATCGCCGACCCCGGCGCCGCGCTCGCCCGCATCACCGACCTGTTTGCGGGAAAATACGGCCGGCAGATGGTCAACTTGTACTATACGGACACGAAGCGCTTTCCGGTCTGCCTGATCATCGCCCGGGCCCCGGCGTGACCGCTGAACTCCCCGCCGCGCTGCGGCTCGCCTATCATCGGGACGAACCGGCGCCGCGCGACGTGCCGCTGGAGCAGGTCTACGCGGACCTGGCCTTTCCGCCGCGGGAGCCGCTCCCGTTCGTGGCGCTGAACATGGTGCAGACGCTGGACGGGGGCGCGGCCGTCGGCGGGCGGGCCTGG
>CAYHPT010000265.1:0-2079 GCA_964358435.1 uncultured bacterium
GTGGCTGACCGGCGATCACCCTCTGTGGAGTCACCTCCTGAGTGAGCGCGCACAACTGTTGATTCGCGAGTCGCAGTACCGGGAGGCGCTGCGGAGCGCCCGGGAGGCGGTGGAGGTGGCGGACCGCCGGGGGACCCTGCTCGATCGGTCCCACGCCCTCAGCACCCTGGCCCATCCGGCCATCCTTCCGCTGATGGGAGAGGAAGGTCGGCGCCTGATGCGGTCCTGGGTGGCCGATGTGGCCACGAAGGGGGAAGAGCGGCTGCTCACCGACGCCCGGCACATCGCCGCCAGCGACATCTGGACCCGCGGGATGGTGGATGAGGAGCTGCTCCGGTTCATCGAAGACGGGGTGGCCCGGGCCGCCGAATTCGGGTGGACGCGTGACGAGATCGGACTCCGCATGATGCTGGGCTGGGGGTATTTCCTGACAGGGCGCTGGGCGGAAGCGAGCGTCCTTTTGGAGCGCGCGCACGGCCTGCTGGAGACCCTGGGCGGATATACTCAGGGATACTTTCACATCGCCCTTCCCTACTTCCGAGGGAACGCGGCCATGGGGCGCGGGGCTCTGGAGGAAGGGAAGCGCATCTTCGACCAGGCCCTGGAGCGACCGCCCTTCCACGCCCCGATCTGGCTGAATCACGACCTGGGGCGCTGCCTGCTGATGCTCGGCGAGCAAACTGCGGCCCGCGCCGCGATGGCCCGGGCGCTGGCGGCGCGCGACCGATTCCGCTGCATCATCTGCGGCTGTCAGGCCAACGGGGTCGCTGCGGAATTCTATGCGGCGCTGGCAGACACAACAGCGGCGGAAGCCGTGCTCGAGGACGCGGAGGCCACGGCGAGCGAGATCGGCCACGTCACCACGCGCATCCGGGTGCGTCGCGCGCGGGCGCGGCTGGCGCTGCAGCGCGGCACGGTGGATGAGGCGGTGGAGGCCGCGCGCCAGGCGCTGGCGCTGGGTGAGGCGCTCGCCCTCCACCAGCCCTTCGAGCAGGGGCAGACGCTTCTGCTGCTCGGCGAGGCATATCAGGCGGGGGGCGATCGGACGCAGGTCGTCGAATCCTGGCGGCGGGCGCGGCAGATCTTCGCCGACCTCGGGGCCGCCTGGCATCTCCGCCAGACGGAGGAGGCGCTGGGCCGTGCCGGGGCGACTCACGCGTGACGAACATGGCGGACGGAGGTCACTGGGATGAAACCAGATGAGTACCTGCGGGGCCACCACATCTGTACGCTGGCCACGGCCACCAAGGCGGGGACGCCGCACGCCTCGGCCTTCTGGTATGCGAGCGAGGGCCTGGACCTCTATCTGGCGGTGGATGAACGCAGCACCACGGCGCGCAACCTGAGTGAGAATCCGTACGTGGCGGGGGCGATCTACGCCGACACCGCCGACTGGCGGCAGGCCAGCAGCCTGCACTTCCAGGGGCGCGCCGTGCTGCTGACCACACCGGGAGACCGGACGCGGGCCATCGAGGTCTTCGGCCGGAAGTTCCCGGAGACGACGATGCCGGACGTTCCCTCGGTGCGCTGGTACCGCGTCGTCGTCTACGACCTGCGCGCGGTGGAGAGCGGCGGGAAGCAGCAGGGGACGTTCTTCGCCGTTAACTTCCGCGAGGACCTGGTGCACCAGGTGTTCCGCGGCGTGACCCCCGGCCAGGCCCAGGAGATCGCCACACAGTTGACGCCCCGGGAGTTGAAGGAAGGCGAGGTGCTGTTCCGCCAGGGCTCGGGCGGCGAGACCTTCTTCATCGTCGTCAGCGGCGAGGTAGAAGTCTACCAGGAAGAAGATGGCCGGGAGCGGCACATCGCCATCCTGGGACCGGGAGCGTTTGTCGGCGAGATGGCCCTCCTCACCGGCCAGCCCCGCATCGCCTCCGTGCGGGCGCGCACGGCCTGCCGGCTGGTGGCCCTGGACAGCGAGGACTTCCGCACGATCATGGACCGCTACCCGATGATCCGGGCGGATTTCGAGCGCGTGATGAAGGTGCGCCTGGAGGAGGTCAGCCGTGGCAGCTGAGATGGCAGTGGCCGGACTCCGCTACGGCTGCGGCGCAGGGGCTCCGTTCAAGATGCCCGACG
>CAYHPT010000266.1:0-2071 GCA_964358435.1 uncultured bacterium
CGTGAAGGCGTAGAGCATGCGGAAGGTCAGGTCGGTGTGGTGGTACTTGCGGTGGATGGGATCCTTGGCCATGTAGTCCAGCGTGTCGTGCATCCACCCCATGTCCCACTTCATGCCGAAGCCGAGCCCGCCGACGTAGGTCGGCCGCGAGACCATCGGCCAGGAGGTGGACTCCTCGGCGATGGTCTGCGCGCCGGGGAAGTTGCTGTAGACCATCTCGTTCAGCCGGCGCAGCAAGGAGATCGCCTCCAGGTTCTCCCGTCCGCCGTAGACGTTAGGCACCCACTCCCCTGCCTGGCGCGAGTAATCCAGGTAGAGCATCGAGGCCACCGCGTCCACGCGCAGCCCGTCGGCGTGGTAGTGGTCCAGCCAGAAGCGGGCGCTGGACAGGAGGAAACTCCGCACCTCGTGGCGGCCGTAGTTGAAGATCAGGCTGGCCCAGTCGGGGTGGAAGCCCTTGCGCGGGTCGGCGTGCTCGTAGAGGTGGGTGCCGTCGAAGAAGGCCAGGCCGTGCTCGTCGGTCGGGAAGTGCGAGGGCACCCAGTCCAGGATCACGCCGATGCCGTGCCGGTGCAGGTAGTCGACCAGGTACATGAAGTCCTGCGGTGTGCCGTAGCGGCTGGTGGGCGCGAAGTACCCGGTGACCTGATACCCCCACGACCCGTAGAACGGGTGCTCCATCACCGGCAGCAACTCCACGTGGGTGAAGCCGGCCTGCCGGACGTACTCGGCCAATCGGGGCGCGAGTTCGCGGTAGGTCAGCCAGCGGTTCCCTTCTTCGGAGATCCGCATCCACGACCCGAGGTGCACTTCGTAGATCGCGATGGGTGTGGTTAAGGTATTCTGTTGCTGCCGCGCCTGCATCCAGTCGTGGTCGCCCCAGGGGTAACTGAGATCGCAGACGACGGAGGCCGTGCGCGGCGGCTCCTCCGCGGCAAAGGCGAACGGGTCCGCCTTGTCCACCCGGTAGCCGCGGACGCGTGAGACGATGTGATACTTGTACCGCGCCCCCGAACCGACGCCGGGGATGAAGTCCTCCCAGATGCCGGACTGTTCTCGCGGCCGCAGTGGATGCGCGCGCCGGTGCCACCCGTTGAAGTCGCCCATGACGAAAACGGCTTCCGCGTTGGGTGCCCAGAGGGCGAAGTAGGTCCCCGCCGCGCCATCCACCACTAGCGAGTGCGCCCCCAACTTCTCGTAGAGACGGTCGTGCGTCCCCTCATTGAAGAAATGGAGGTCGTCGCCGCCGAGGAGGGTGATGTCTGTCTGCTTCATCGCCGTCTTAGACCCGCGCCCTCCTGTCTTGCCCCCGCAGGCGGTGCACCAGACCCAGCGCCGACAGAACCGGGCGCATCCGGGTGAATGCCTCGAAGCCGTAGCGGGCCTTGCGCCGCCAGTTCGGCCGCCCTAGCCCTGTCCCCGGAACGTTCTGCGGCCGCCGCTCCAACCACAGGTCCTCCAGGTTGACGACGACGATCCGCGCAGGACTCGCGGCCAGGTAGGCCAGCAGGGCGCGCAGGACCCCCGCCACACCGGCCCGCCTCGCCGCCAGCCGGCCGCGCGCCCGCAGAAAAGCGACGAGCGCTCGTTTGAGATTCCGGCGCTGCTTCCGTTCCTGCCGCGCGCCTGCGGCGTCCATCAGCCCCAGTGCCCGCCGGTTCTGGATGTCCAGCCCATTCCAGAACGCGGCAAAGGGAGGCATGTCGTGCGTATTCAGACCGCCCATCGCCTCCAGCGGGACCGGACGCAGCGCGGCGCGGCGAGACGGTCTCGTCTCATATTGTACAATGTACATCCGCTGCACCTGGTGGCGCTCCATCGCCCGGTGCACGGCCGGCGGGACGGTGCCCAGGTCTTCGCCGACGATGATCGCTTTGTGGCGGTGTGATTCCAGCGTCAGGATGGCGTAGAACTCCTCGGCGGGATACGTCACGTACGCGCCGTTGCGCGCCTCCATGCCGCGCGGCACCCAGAAGAGGCGGTGCAGTCCCATGACGTGGTCGATGCGCAGGATCCCGGCGTGCTCCAGGTGGTGGCGGATCACCGCGATGAAGTAGCGGTAGCGCTGCGC
>CAYHPT010000267.1:0-2069 GCA_964358435.1 uncultured bacterium
CCAGTACCCGCCCGATTCCGCGGGCGGCCGGATGAGCCCGGACTGCATCGCCATTCCTGACACGTTCACGGCTGAGCAGACCATCGCCCGCCTGCACGAACTGGCCCCGGACGCCGAGGCGATCTACTACCTCTACGTCGTGGGCGGCGACGGCCGGGTGGTCGGCGTCCTCTCCCTGCGGCGCCTGCTCATCGCCGACCCCAAGACGCTGGTGACGGAACTGGTCGCCCCCGGGGTAATTACGGTCCGCGCCGAAGAGAGTGACGAGTCCGCCGCCGCCCTGCTGATGAAATATGATCTGCTGGCGCTGCCGGTCGTGGACGCGGAGGACCGGCTGCTCGGCATCATCGGCGTCGACGACGTCATGGACGTGCTGGCGGAGCGGCTGGGGGAACGCGTCCCGCGCCGCCTGGAGCGCATCCGCCGGGCGCGGCGAGGGTAAGGCGCGTTGCCCTGGCTGCGGCGCCGCTGGCTGCGGATCACCCTTTTCCTGGCAGTGGCCGGGCCGGGGATCGTCACCGCGTCGGTCGATAACGACGCCAACGGTATCGCCACCTACGCCACCGCCGGCGCCCACTACGGCAACGCCCTCCTCTGGACGCTGCCGCTCGCCGCGGTCGCCCTGATCGTGATCCAGGAGATGGCCGCGCGCATGGGCGCGGTGACCGGCATGGGGCTGGCCGACCTCGTCCGCGAGCAACTGGGCGTGCGCCTGACCGCGGGCATCATGGCCATCCTGCTGCTGGCGAACTGGGCCAACACGATCGGCGACTTCGCCGGCGTGGCCGGCAGCCTGGAGATCTTCCGCGTTCCCCGCCTGATCGGGATTCCGGTGGTCGCCGTCCTGGTGGCGGTCCTGATGCTGCGCGGCGGCTACCGCCTGGTGGAGCGGATCTTCCTCGGCGCCTCCGCGCTCTACATCCTGTACGCGATCTCGGCGGTTCTGGCCAAGCCCGACTGGGGCGGCGTGGTGCGCGCCGCGGGGGTCCCCACCTGGCGCGCCGAGGCAGGATTCCTGGTGCTGGTGATCGCGCTGATCGGCACGACGATCGCGCCGTGGATGCAGTTCTACCTGCAGGCGGCGGTGGTGGATAAAGGCCTGACCTCCGGCGATGTGCACTTCGAGCGGCTGGACACGATCCTGGGCGCGCTGGTCACCGTGCTGGTCGCCGGATCGATCATCGTGGCCACCGGCGCGACCCTCTTCCCGCACGGGATCCGGGTGGAGCAGGCGGAGGACGCGGCCCGGGCGCTGGCCCCGCTCGCCGGACGGTACGCCTCGCTGCTCTTTGCCATCGGCCTGCTGAATGCCGCGGTCTTCTCCGTGGCGATCATCCCGCTCTCCACCGCCTACGCCGTCTGCGAGGCGTTCGGCTGGGAGGCCGGGCTGGACCGCACGCTGGCGCAGGCGCCCATCTTCTACGGGCTCTTCCTGGCGGTGCTGGGGGCGAGCGCGCTGGTCGTCCTCTGGCCGGGACTGCCACTGATCCCGGTGATGGTCGCCTCGCAGACCTTAAACGGGATCCTGCTGCCGGTGGTGCTGATTATCATGCTGCGCCTGGTGAACGACCGGCGGCTGATGGGCGAGCATACCAACAGCGCCGCGGCGAATACCATTGCCTGGGCGACCACCGCAGCGCTGGTGGGCCTGAGCCTCGCGCTGCTGCTGCTGACCATCTTCTAAGGAAGGATCGCCGTGCCGGTCTACAAGGCTGAAGCGATCGTCCTCCGCCGCCGCGTGCTGGGCGAAGCGGACCGCGTGCTGACCCTCTTCACCCGCGAGCACGGCAAGCTCGCCGTATTGGCGCGGGGGGTGCGCAAGACCACCAGCAAACGCAGCGGCGTGCTGGAGCCGTTTTCTCACGTGCGCCTGCTGCTGGCGCGGGGACGCGGCGCCCTGGACGTGCTGGCGCAGGTCGAAGTGGTGCAGGGGATGGCGCCGCTGCGGGCCGACCTGCGGCGCTTCGGCCAGGCGGCGCTGGTGACCGAACTGCTGGAGGCGGCGGTGCCGGAGCGAGAGCCGCACCCCGAACTCTTCCGTCTCTTCGCGGAGGCGCTGCAACTGCTGC
>CAYHPT010000268.1:0-2061 GCA_964358435.1 uncultured bacterium
TGGCCTGGCTCACCGGCAGCCAGAAGAAAAAGGAGCGCGCCGAGATGCTGGCGCTCATCGCCAGCGGTGAGGCGGCGCTGGTGGTGGGCACGCACGCCGTGATCCAGGACCAGGTGCAGTTCCAGAACCTGGCGCTGGCCATCATCGACGAGCAGCACCGCTTTGGCGTGGCGCAGCGGCTGGCGCTGCGTTCCAAGATGGGGGGCGCCGAGCTGGGCGCGGGTGAGCCGCATCTGCTGATGATGAGCGCGACCCCGATTCCCAGAACGCTGGCGATGAGCTACTACGCCGACCTCGACGTGTCCACCATCGACGAGCTGCCGCCCGGGCGCACGCCCATCGTGACCAAGGTGGTGTCCGACAGCCGCCGCCACGAGGTGATCGAACGCATCCACGCCCAGGTGAGCGAGGGCCGGCAGGTTTACTGGGTCTGCCCGTTGATCGAGGAGAGCGAGGCGATCGACCTGTCGAACGCGACCGAAACCCATGCGGAACTCAGCGCGGCGCTCAATGGATCTCATGCGCCTTTCCGGCGAGACCTGTCCCTCTCCAAGGCACCAGAGGGTCCGGCTCTGCCGGCCCAAGGGCGCGTTCCCCCTCCCAGCGCCGAAGGCGCGACAGAGAGGGGGGAAGCCGCGCCAGCGGCGCAGGGGGGGGCGCCTGTTCTGGTCGGCCTGCTGCACTCGCGCATGCCGGTGGCCGAGAAGAAGGCGGTGATGGGCCTGTTCAGTGGCGGCCAGATGGGCGTGCTGGTCTCGACCACGGTGATCGAGGTGGGGGTGGACGTGCCCAACGCTTCGCTGATGGTGATCGAACACGCCGAGCGTTTTGGTCTCTCGCAGCTGCACCAGTTGCGCGGTCGCGTGGGGCGCGGCGCCGCTGCCTCGGCCTGCGTGCTCATGTACACGCCCAACGAAGGCGGCCGGCTGGGCGAGACCGCGCGCGAGCGCCTCAAGGCCATGGCCGAGACCAACGACGGCTTCGAGATCGCCCGCCGCGACCTGGAGATCCGCGGGCCCGGCGAGTTCCTCGGCGCCCGCCAGTCCGGTGCGGCGCTGCTGCGTTTTGCCGACCTGGCCACCGACACGCACCTGCTGGAATGGGCGCGCACCGCGGCGGCCGAGATGCTGACCCGCTTCCCCGAAGCCGCCGAGCGGCACGTGGGCCGCTGGCTAGGTACCAAGGCTGAATATCTGAAGGCTTGACCCCCCCGCGCCGGAGGGGAAATTTGTCCAGGGCACCGCGGAACCGGCTTCGCCGGGCCGCCAGTGCCGCCCCCTGGGGGGTGACGCCGCAGGCGGCGCGGGGGGTACCATCGCGCCATGACCCTGACGGAACTCAAATACATCGTGGCCGTGGCGCGCGAGCGCCACTTTGGCAAGGCGGCCGAGGCCTGCTTCGTCTCGCAGCCCACGCTGTCGGTGGCGATCAAGAAGCTGGAAGAGGAGCTCGAACTCAAGATCTTCGAGCGCAACGCCAGCGAGATCGCCGTCACGCCGCTGGGCGAAGAGATCGTGCGCCAGGCCCAGACCGTTCTGGAGCAGGCGGCGGCCATCAAGGAAATCGCCAAGCGCGGCAAGGACCCGCTGGCCGGCCCCCTGCGCCTGGGGGTCATTTACACCATCGGCCCCTACCTGCTGCCCAACCTGGTGCGCCAGGTCATCGAGCGCACGCCGCAGATGCCGCTGATGCTGCAGGAGAACTTCACCGTCAAGCTGCTGGAACAGCTGCGCCTGGGCGAGATCGACTGCGCTGTGCTGGCCGAACCCTTCCCGGACACCAACCTGGCCATCGCGCCGCTGTACGACGAACCCTTCATGGCGGCGGTCCCGTCCAGCCACCCGCTGGCGCAGCGCAAGGCCATCACCACCGAAGAGATCAAGAGCGAGACCATGCTGCTGCTGGGCACGGGGCACTGCTTCCGCGACCACGTGCTGGAGGTCTGCCCCGAGTTCGCGCGGTTTTCCAACGACACCGAAGGCATCCGCAAGAGCTTCGAAGGCTCGTCGCTGGAGACCATCAAGCACATGGTGGCCGCCGGCATGGGCGTGACGCTGGTGC
>CAYHPT010000269.1:0-2050 GCA_964358435.1 uncultured bacterium
TCTCGGCGACTGGGTCTGGCAGGTGTGCCGCAGACGGTGCACGACCTGTGGCAGGGGCGGGCGTAGCCGAACTGGCAGAGGCGCCAGATTTAGGATCTGGTCGGCGCAAGCCGGTGGGGGTTCAAGTCCCTCCGCCCGCACCACACGTCCCGGGCGGCCGGGGGAGATCGGGCCCTGGCCGCCCCCATGTTTCCTCAGGGCAAGAGAGCGGGGAGGGAAGCATGAAGGTCGAGTGGCGGCGCGAGCCAGATAGCCGCGCGGTGCTGGAGGTGGAACTTCCGCCCGAGGAGGTCTCGCGGGCGGTGGAGGCGGCCCACCGGCGTCTGGCGCAGCGGGTGGCCATCCCCGGGTTCCGCCGCGGCAAGGCGCCGCGGGCGATCCTGGAGCGCTACGTTGGGCGGGAGAGCCTGATCGACGAGACGCTGAAATGGCTGCTCCCGGACGGGTATGCGCGCGCCGTGCAGGAGGCGGGGCTGGCGCCGATCGGGCAGCCCGAGATCGACCTGCAGACCGAGGAGGTGGACGAGCAGGCCCCGCTGCGCTTCACCGCCACGGTGGATGTCGCGCCCGAGGTCGATCCGGGGGCCTACCGCGATGTCCGCGTGCCCCGCGAGGAGCCTGCGGTCACCGATGCCGAGGTGGACGCGCGCAGCGAGGATCTGCGCCGGCGGCACGCCACGCGCGGCCCCGCAGGCGACGACGCGGCGGCCCAGGGGGATTTCGTGCTCGTGCAGGTTCTGGAGGCCGCCCCCAGTCTCCCTCGTCTGCCGGCGGGGAAAGAGTACCTTGTGGAGCTCGGCGGCGGCATCCACCCGGCCCCGCTGGAAGAGGGCCTGGTCGGCCTGCGGCGCGGCGAGCAGCGCACCATTGCGCTGGGGAATAGCGAGGAGACGATCAGCGTTCTGGGGGTGGACATCAAGCGGCGGGAGCTGCCGGCGCGGGACGACGCGTTTGCGAAGCAGGTCGGCGCGGAGACGGTGGAGGCGCTGCGGGCCCAGCTGGGCGAGCGCCTGCAGGCCGAAGTCGCGGAGCGCGCCGCCGCCGCCTACCAGGACGCGGTGCTGCGCGCGATGACCGAGCGGGCTACCGTGGATCTGCCCCGCTCGCTGGTGGCGCACGAGGTGGAGCACCTAGTCGCCGATCTGGAAGAGTCGTTGAGCCGGCGCGGGCTGACCCTGGAAACGTACCTGCGCGCGGCCGAAAAGACAGAGGAGGACCTGCGCCAGGAGTTCGCGGCGGTGGCCGAACAGCGCCTGCGCACGCAACTGGTGGTGGATGAGATCGCGCGGCGCGAGTCCCTCGCGCCGACAGAGAAGGAAATTACTCAAGAAACAGAGAACCTTGCGCAGAGTCTACAGCAGGACATTGCGCGGGTTCGCGAGTGGCTCGACGAAGAGCGGCGTCGCGACGCGCTGGTGAGAACCCTCCGCCGTCGGAAGACCGTGCAGTTCCTCGTCGCCCTCGCCTCCGAACCCGGAATCCCCGACAAGGCGTCAAACGAACGGTCGGGTGGACGGGTAGAGTCATAAGGAGGAAATTCGAGCGATGCCCCTGATCCCGTATGTGATCGAGAGCACGCCCCGCGGTGAGCGGGGCTATGACATCTACTCGCGCCTGCTGCGGGAGCGCATCGTCTTCCTGGGCGGACCGATCGACGACGATGTGGCCAATCTGGTGATCGCCCAACTCCTTTACCTGGAGGGGGAGGATCCGGAGAAGGACATCTCCCTCTATGTCAACAGCCCGGGCGGCGATCTCTACGCCTCCCTGGCCATCCACGACACGATGCAGTACGTGCGGCCGGACATCTCCACCATCTGCGTCGGCTTGGCCGCCAGCGGCGCGGCGGTGATCCTGGCCGGTGGGGCGAAGGGAAAGCGCTACTCTCTGCCCTACGCCCGCATCATGATCCACCAGCCCTGGGGCGGGGTGCAGGGGACCTCCTCGGACATCGAGATCCAGGCGCGCGAATTCCTGCGCATGCGCGAGTTGATGAACGAGATCCTGGTGCGGCACACCGGCCAGCCGCTGGAGCGGATCGAGCGGGACG
>CAYHPT010000270.1:0-2049 GCA_964358435.1 uncultured bacterium
CTCTCCCGCG
Source organism: uncultured bacterium (assembly GCA_964358435.1). Classification (GTDB taxonomy): domain Bacteria; phylum Sysuimicrobiota; class Sysuimicrobiia; order Sysuimicrobiales; family Humicultoraceae; genus Humicultor. Next base: position 11 of record CAYHPT010000270.1, read on the forward strand.
AACGAGGTGGAGGGCGTGGCCGAGATGGTGGTCGGGTCACCCTTCGACTTCACGCGCGCCGCGCTGGTGGTGCCGCGCGGGCTCCCGGAGCCCCAGGACGCGCTCTTCGCGGGGGAGGTGGCCGAGACGCTGGTCCGGCTGGAGGTTCCGCTGACCGGTTCGCTCCTGCTCACGCTAGTGAGTGACGAGGAAGTCGGCGGGGCGAAAGGCTCCGCGATGCTCGTGCAGCGCGGCCTGCTCCGTCCCGACCAGGTCATCGTCGGTGAAGTCACGCACAACCGGATCGCCATCGCGGAGAAGGGCCTCCTCTGGGTCCGCCTGGTCACGCGGGGGCGGACCGCCCACGGGTCCACTCCGTGGAAAGGCGTGAACGCCGTCCGCTCCATGGTGAAGGTGCTGGCGGCGCTGGAGGCGGAGATCGGGGCCCACCTGCGGCGGCAGACCCATCCTCTAACCCCGCCCCCCTCGCTCAGCATCGGCACGATCACGGGTGGCATCGCCACCAACGTCGTGCCGGACCATTGCGAGGCGACCATCGACCGCCGCACGCTACCGCACGAGCATCCCGCCGAGGCCCTGGTGGAGATTGACCGCGTCGTCGCGCGGCTCCGGGACGAAGATCCCGATCTAGACGTGACTGTGGAATCGATCCAGCAGGGTCCGCCCATCGAGACGGCGGCGGACGCGCCGCTCGTGCGCGCCGCCCGCGAGGTGGCGGCGGCGTTGGGACTGGACTCGGCGCCGGCGGGCTACCAGCAGGCCAGCGACGGCCGCTTCTTCGCCGCGCGCGGCATCGACACGATCCTCTTCGGCCCCGGGATCCCCGACCTGGCGCACTCGCCCGACGAGTACGTGGACCTGGACGAGGTCACGGTCGCGGCGCAGTTCTACGCGCAGGTCGCGGCGCGCCTGCTCCGGTCGGGTCCGTGAGCCCTCGGCCGCACGCGCGAGCGTCCTGATCATGCTGCCGTCAGACCGCCTGCGGGACAAACTCATCACGCTCGAGGGCAAGGGGTACGCCGCCTACAAGGCGATCGCCGGCGCCTACCGCTTTTCGCGGTTTGTCCTCCACATCGATCATGTCCAGCCCGATCCCTTCGCGCCCCCCTCGCTGCTGCGCGTGCAGGTGGATGTCGCGGAGGCGCAGTTCCCCCGTGACCTTTGGGACGCGACCCCGCGCCGCGCCGCGCTGGAGGATTTCATCGCCCGCCGGTTCCGCGAGGTGGTGCGCCGGCAGGGTCGCCGCGGCGGTGGCCCGGGGCACGGCGGCATGCTTCTGGTCGATGCCGGCGGCCAGGAGATCCTCCCGCGGACCGCCTGCCGCCTGCGCGAGGAGTCCGTGGAACTGCGGCTCTCTCTCGGTCTGCCGGCGGAGGGGCGAAAGATTCAGGCCAAACAGGCGCAGACCATCTTCTTCGAGGATCTGCCCGCCGCCGTGGAGGGCGCGCTGCTGTGGACGAACGTGGACGGCCGGGCCGCGCGCCGCCACGTGGAGGTGGCGGAGGATCATGCCGCCCTACTGGATGGCCTGCGGGCCAGGGGACTGGTCGCCTTCATCGCCGACGGGTCCATCCTGCCCCGGGAGAGCGGCGTGTCCGACCTGCCCCTCGGGACGCACCGCGCCGTCCCGTTTCGGTCGCCCCCGGAACTGGCGGTAACCCTGCACACGCCGCATCATGGCGCCATCACCGGCATGGGGATTCCCGACGGGATCACCCTCATCGTCGGCGGCGGCTTCCACGGCAAGTCCACGCTGCTCGGTGCGCTCATGCGCGGCGTCTATCCGCACGTCCCGGACGATGGGCGCGAGCACGTAGGCGCTCGCCCAGATGCCGTGAAGATCCGCGCCGAGGACGGCCGCCGCGTCGCCCGCGTGGACATCAGCCCGTTCATCACTAACCTCCCCTTCGGCCAGGACACCCAGGCCTTCTCCACCGAGAACGCCAGCGGCAGCACCTCCCAGGCGGCGAATATCATGGAGGCGTTGGAGGCCGGCGCCCGCGTCCTGCTGATCGACGAGGACACCAGCGCCACGAATT
>CAYHPT010000271.1:0-2049 GCA_964358435.1 uncultured bacterium
TGTCGATGCCCAGTTCCAGCGAGGCCGTGGCGACAACCACTGGCACCTCGGCAGCCTTCAGCTTCTGTTCCGCCCCGAGCCGCGTCTCCCGGGAGAGGCTGCCGTGGTGCGCGGCGACCTTCTCCTTCCCCAGCCGCTCGCTGAGTTGATGGGCGACCCGCTCCACCTGCCGCCGCGTGTTCACGAAGACCAGCGTGGTCCGGTGCGCCTGCACCTGCGCGGCGATGCGGTTGTAGATCTCGGCCCAGAGTTCGTGGATGGCGATGGGTCCGAGCTCCTGATCCGGGATTTCGATCGACAGGTGCAGCGGTCGCTTGTGGCCGACGTCGACGACGGCGCAGTCCGGTGTCGCGTCGGGCCGGAGGTTCCCTGCGCCGACCAGCAGCGCGGCGATCTCCCCGATAGGCTTCTGCGTCGCGGAGAGACCGATCCGCTGCAGCGGCCGACCGCACAACGCATCTAACCGCTCCAGCGTGAGGGCCAGGTGCGAGCCGCGCTTGTCCCCAGCGACCGCGTGAATCTCGTCGACAATGACCGTCTCCGCCGTGCGCAGAAAGTCCCGGCTGCCTTCAGCGGTGAGGAGGATGTAGAGAGATTCGGGGGTGGTGATGAGGATATGCGGGGGCCGGCGCCGCATCCTGTCGCGATCGCGCGCCGGCGTGTCGCCGGAGCGGACCGCGGCGCGGATTTCGGGGAGCGCCAGCCCCGCGCGCTCGGCCCGCTCGCGGATGCCCCGCAGCGGGTCCTGCAGGTTCTTCTCGATGTCGTTGCCCAGGGCCTTCAGCGGGGAGACGTAGACGACCTGTGTGCGATCGGGCAGGGTCCCGGCCAGACCCTGTTCCACCAGCCTGTTGATCGACCAGAGGAACGCGGCCAGCGTCTTGCCCGACCCCGTCGGGGCGGCGATCAGGGTGTGCCGGCGAGAGGCGATCTCCCGCCATCCGGCGCGCTGCGGCGCGGTCGGTTCCCCGAAGCGCTCGCCGAACCAGCCGGCGACGAGAGGGTGAAACAGATCGTCAAGCATGATGGGCCTATTATACGGGTGTTCGGTATCCGCCCGGGCAAGCCCCGCCGCTGGGGGCCGCGCCAGGAACCCCTAGCCCGCCTGCCAGTCCCGAAGGGGCGCGTCCCAGTGAGTGCGGCCGGGCAGTTTGATGGAGATGTGGCATATCGGTCCGTCCGCGGTGGCGCCGTGCCAGTGCCAGATGCCGCGGGGCACGATGGCGAACTCCCCCGCCGCCATGGTCCGCCGCTCCGTCTCCGTCACCAGGATGCACCGCCCGGACACCACCTGCAGGACCTGCGTCGAATCGTGGGTGTGCGGTCGGGTGCGCGCCCCGGTCTCAAAGAAGACGGCGACCAGTTCCGATTCCTCGCCGTCCCGCTCCGGCTGATACAGCTCCTGCATGTGCACGGTGCCCTGGAAGTACTCGGGATGGGCGGGCAGGTGCGCTCGGTCCCGGTCGATCTGCGTGACACGGAGGTGGTGCGCTGCGCTCCCCATCGTCAGGCACCAACCTCCTCCTCGTAGCGGTCCTTCAGCGTCTGCACGGCCGCCGGGTCGGCGAGGGTCGTCATGTCGCCGAGGACGCGTCCTTCCGCGATGTCCCGCAAAAGGCGGCGCATGATCTTGCCGCTGCGCGTCTTCGGCAACTCGGCCGTGAAGAGAATCTGCTCCGGGCGGGCCAGGGCGCCGATCTTCTTGACGACATGCTGCTTCAGCGTCTCCACCATTTCGGCACCGGTGCGCTGCCCTTCCTTCAAGGTGACAAAGGCCGCGATCGCCTGCCCCTTTGTGTCGTGGCTCACACCGATGACTGCGGCCTCGGCCACCGCGGAGTGATCGACGAGCGCGGATTCCACCTCGTACGTGCCGATGCGGTGGCCGGCGACGTTGATCACGTCGTCCACGCGTCCCAGCAGCCAGAAGTAGCCGTCCTCGTCGCGCTTGGCCCCGTCGCCGGTGAAGTACATGCCGGGGAAACGGGACCAGTACTGCTGCTGGTAGCGCTCCGGGTCGCCGTAGATGCCGCGCAGCATCGCCGGCCA
>CAYHPT010000272.1:0-2040 GCA_964358435.1 uncultured bacterium
TTCCGGGTCGGGCAAGACCACCTGCCTGCGGCTGATCGCCGGATTCGACCATCCCACCTCCGGCACGATCGAACTGCACGGCGTGGAAGTCTCCGGTGTTCCACCCTACGAGCGGGACGTGAACACGGTCTTCCAGGACTACGCCCTCTTCCCCCACATGACGGTGGGTGAAAACATCGCTTACGGCCTGATGATCAAGCGGGTCCCGGGGGCCGAGCGGGAGACGCGCGTACGGGAGATGCTGGAGTTGGTGCGCCTCCCCGGGATGGCCGACCGCCAGCCCGCGCAGCTCTCCGGCGGGCAGCGGCAGCGCGTCGCCCTGGCCCGCGCGCTGATCAACCGGCCGCGCGTGCTGCTGCTGGACGAACCGCTGGGCGCGCTGGACCTGAAACTGCGGCAGCAGATGCAGGTCGAACTCAAAGCCATCCAGCGGGCGGTGGGCATCACGTTCATCTACGTGACGCACGACCAGGAGGAGGCGTTGACCATGAGCGACCGCCTGGCCGTGATGAACAACGGCCGCATCGAGCAGGTGGGCACCCCCGCCGACGTGTACGAGCATCCGGCGACGGGCTTTGTCGCCGGCTTCGTCGGCGTCAGTAATCTGGTGAGCGGAGAAACGGCGCGGGCGATCACCGGCTTGCCCGCCACCTTCACCATCCGGCCGGAGAAGATCCTCATTCGCGAGCCGGGGGCCGGCATCGCCGACGGAATGTGCTGGGCGGACGGACGCGTCCGCGATGTCGTCTATCTCGGCGCGCACACGCGCTACTGGGTGGAACTCGACGCCGGCGGCGAACTGATGATTACACAGCAGAACGTGGAGAGTACCTCCATGGACGTGCTGGCGGCGCGGGACCGCCGCGTGCGCCTGGTGTGGCACCGCCTGCACAACCGACCGGTCGAGACCACGGGATGAGCGCCGCCGCCGCATCCCCCACCCGGCGCCTCTCCATCTACCTCTACCGCCACCCCGCGCTGGCGCTGCTCCTCCTGCTGGCGCCGCCGTTGCTCTGGCTGGGCGTGATCTACCTGGGCTCGCTCTTCGCCCTGATTCTGCAGAGCTTCTTCACGCTGGACAGCTTCACCGGTCAGGTCGTGCGCAAACTCACGCTGGCCAACTACCGCGACCTCTTCGTCGCGTCGAACATCGACATCATCGTGCGCACCGCCTCGATGGCGGCCGCGGTGACGGTGGCGGCGGCGGTGGTGGCCTTCCCCATCTCCTATTACATGGCGCGCTACGCGACCCCGCGGGTGCGGGCGCTGCTGTACCTCGGCGTATTGCTGCCGCTGTGGTCCAGCTACCTGGTGCGCGTCTACTCGTGGAAGCTGATCCTGGCCCGCGAGGGGGTCCTCAACTGGACTCTGGTGCAGATGCGGCTGGACGGCGTGTTGAACTGGCTGCTCAGCCTCCCGGTGATCGGCGGACCGTCGCTGTCCGTGTCGCGGCTGGGGATGTTTGTCGTCTTCCTCTATGTCTGGCTGCCCTACATGATCCTGCCGATCGAGGCCGCGCTGGAACGCGTGCCCGAGTCGCTCCTGGAGGCCTCCGCGGACCTGGGGGCCCGCCCGCGGGAGACGTTCCGCCGCGTCGTCCTGCCGCTGGCCTTCCCGGGCGTGGTGGCCGGCTCGATCTTCACGTTTTCCCTCACGCTGGGGGATTTCGTCGTGCCCTACGCGCTGGGTAACTCGGCGCTGTTCATCGGGCAGGCGGTGCTGGCGTTCCAGGGCACCGCGGCGAACGTCCCGCTGGCCGCCGCATTTACAGTGGTGCCCATGGTGATCATGGCCGTCTACCTCACCGTCGCCCGCAAGATCGGCGCGTTCGAGGCGCTGTAGATGGCCGCCCGGGTCCCCACGGCGCGCGCGTCGTTCGGTCTGAAGGCCGCCACAGTGGGAGTCCTGCTCTTCCTCCACCTGCCGCTGACGGTCATCATCCTCTTCGCCTTCACGACGGAGGACGCCGCTTTCCGCTTCCCGCCGCCGGGACTGACGCTCAACTGGTTCCCCGTGGCCTGGCAGCGCTCGGACATTTGG
>CAYHPT010000273.1:0-2012 GCA_964358435.1 uncultured bacterium
CCGCGTCTTCGTCTTCTATGACGGTTGGTGCACCCTCTGCCGGCGATCCACGGCCGCGCTGAAGAGGCGGGACCTGCTGGGGCTGCTCGTGCCCGTCTCCTTCCGCGACCCTGGAATCCTGGAGCAGTTTGGCCTCGACCCCGTCCGGGCCGCCGCCCGGCTGCATGCGCGGACCGCCGGCGCGCCCGCGCCGGTCGAGGGCATCGACGCGGTGATTCTCATCGCCACCCGCCTGCCGCCGCTCTGGCCGCTCCTCCCTTTCCTCTGGCTCGCGGCGCGCCTCGGGTTTGGCCAGCGCGTCTACGACTGGCTGGCCGCCCGCCGCACCATCATCCCCGCCGGTCACGGCGGCGGGCAAGGCGGGCAGAATACTGCTGGACGGTAGCCCGCCGCATTTGCAGTCACTTGAACTTCTATCTTGAACTTCTATAAGGAAGGATTGCCCCGGGGCGGCCAGAAAATGAGCACAGGTGACTCCCCCATGATGGTTCGCCCCGCATGACGGTCCGCCCCATCATCCTCGCCGCCGGCGTCGGAAAGCGCATGCGCTCCAGCCTGCCCAAGGTGCTGCACCGCATCTGCGGGCGGCCGATGATCCGGTACGTCCTGGCGGCGGTAGACGAGGCGGGCCTGGCGCAGCCGGTGGTCGTCGTCGGGCGGGGGGCGGAGGCGGTGCAGGCGGAGGTGGGCGGCGGCGCCACCTTCGTCGTGCAGGCGGAGCAGAAGGGGACGGCGCACGCAGTGATGGTCGGCCTGGAAGCCGTCCCGGACGGGGAGGCCGTCCTGGTCCTGTACGGCGACGTGCCGCTGCTGACCGGCCGGACTCTGGAGCGGCTGGTTGGACATCACGGAGACGCGCGTCCCGGCATCACGCTGCTCACCGCGCACCTGCCGGAGCCCGCCGGATACGGTCGCATCGTCCGTGGCGCCGGCGGGGCGGTGGCCCGCATCGTGGAGGAGGCCGACGCCTCGCCGGATGAACGGGCGATCCGCGAGATCAATGCCGGCACCTACGTCTTCGACGCGGCTCTCCTGCGCGAGGGGCTGCGCCACGTCCAGCAGACCAACGCGCAGGGGGAGTACTACCTCACCGACATCATCGCCTGGACCCTCAGCAACGGCGCCCGCGTGGACGCGCTCCCGGTGGACGACCCGGTGGAGGTCCTCGGCGTCAACTCCCGCCGCGATCTGGCCCGGGTCGAAGCCGCCATGCGGGAGCGGCTGCTCGACCGGCTGATGGACGGCGGTGTCACCGTTGTGGATCCGCAGACGACCTACGTGCACGCGGACGTGGTTGTCGGCGAAGACACGATCATCCATCCGGGTATCTCTCTCGAGGGCGCGACGCGCATCGGGCGCGGCTGCGTGGTCGGGCCGAACGCCCGCCTGGTGGATGCGACGATCGGCGACAGCGTGACCGTCGTGGCTTCTACGGTCGTGCAGTCGACGGTGGGCGAAGGGAGCCGCGTCGGTCCTTATAGCCACCTCCGGCCGGGATCGCGCGTCGGCCGGCGCGTCGAGATCGGCAACTTCGCCGAGGTGAAGAACAGCACCATCGGCGACGGGAGCAAGGTGCACCACAAGTCCTACATCGGAGACGCCACCATCGGCGAGCGCGTGAACATCGGCGCCGGGACGATCACCTGCAACCTGCGTGACCGCAGCGGGAAGAAGTGGCCGACGATCATCGAGGACGAGGCCTTCATCGGCAGCGACACGATGCTCGTGGCCCCGGTGCGCATCGGTAAGGGCGCGACCACGGGCGCGGGCTCGGTGGTGACGAAGGACGTCCCCCCCGGCGCCGTCGTGGCCGGCGTGCCCGCGCGCGTGATCCGGCCCAGCGAGGTCGGCGGGTGAGCGGCCGCACGCTAAAGGTCTTCTCCGGGTCGGGCAATCTGGAGCTGGCCCAGGAGGTCTGCGACTACCTGGACGTCCCCCTGGGCGAGATGACCCTCTCCCGCTTCGCCGACGGCGAGGTGCGCATGAGCATCGACGAGAGCGTCCGCGGCGAG
>CAYHPT010000274.1:0-1998 GCA_964358435.1 uncultured bacterium
CTACCTTGTAGACGCGGTGTCCCCACCCGGGGATGCGGTTCCGCGGGTCGGCCCGCTCCGCGGGGGACATCCGCGCGCGGGCCTCCAGCCGGGCGCGGATGTACGGCTCTGCGCGTTCCGGCGGACCGATCCCTTCAAGCATCGCCAGGACGTCCTCGTTGGCCCCACCGTGGCGGGGGCCCTTCAAGGTGCCCAGCGCGGCGACGACCGCCGAGTGCAGGTCGGAGACAGTGGCCACGGCCACCCGCGCCACGAACGTTGAGGCGTTCAACTCGTGCTCCGCGTGCAGCACCAGGACCGCGTCCATCGCCTCCGCGCTCACCGGGTCGGGCGGCTGCCCCTTCATCATGTAGAGAAAATCGGCGGCGTGGGACAGCGCCGGGTCCGGGGCCACGGACGACTTCCCTTCGCGGATCCGGCGCCATGCGGCGACCAGCGTCGCCATCTGCGCGGTCAGGCGCGCGCTCTTGCGCAGATTGGCCTCCCGGCCGTTGTCGTGTATGTCGGGATCGTACATAGCGTGCAGGGAGACGGCGCTGCGGAGGGCCTCCAGGGGATGGGCTGTGTGGGGGAACCGCCGCATGGCGTCAAAGACCGGCGGCGGGGCCTCCCGCTGGCCGGTCAGACTGCGCGAGAACTGCTGGAGCGCCTCCCGCCCCGGCAGCTCCCCGAACCAGAGGAGGCCGGTCACCTCCTCGTAGGACGTGTGCTCGGCGAGATCGGCGATGTCGTACCCCCGGTAGCGCAGCCGCCCGGCCTTCCCGTCGACGTCACAGATCGCGCTGTTGGCCGCGACGACATCCTCGAGGCCCGCCTTGAAGTCGATCGCCATGCGTTTTCCCCTCCCACCCCGCCTATGTTGACAAAGATTGATTCGTATTGATTCTCTCCAGTCCTTCTGCACCCGGCTCCAGACCCCTTCCTCTGCCCTGTCTCCCTTTCATACGCCCGCGGAGGCCGCCGCTACGGGGTGGGGATAGCCTGAAACGTGGTGCTCTCGCTGGTCTGCGCAACCAGCCGCCCGTGGCTGATGACGCACCGCGGGGGCCGGTGGTGGGTGATTGCGTCGAGCACCGTGCTGCCTTCCAGCACGACCAGGTGGGCCGCTCTCCCCACCTCCAGGCCGTAGTCCGTCATTCTGAGGACGCGGGCCGCCTGCACCGTGATCATGTCCAACAGAACGTCCAGGTCGCGGGTCGTCGCGCGACTCAGAATGTGCGCCGCGAGGAAGGCCACCTCCAGCGGGTTGTGCTGGCCGAAGGCGTAGTACGCGTCGGCAATGTCGTCCTGCCCCAGGGCCACGGGCACGCCCGCCTCCAGCAGGTCCCAGACCCGCAGGTGCAGCGGGCCGGTGTGGGGGTCCGTCACGAAGCTCATGCCCGCGCGCCGGATCAGTCCGAGCAGGCGGCGGAAGTAGGGCTCCGGGTAGAGCCCCATCGCCCGGGCGTGGCACGCCGTCACTCTTCCGGTCCACCCCTCCCGGATCGCCGCCGCGGCCAACATCTCGGTGGTACGCAGCCCGGGATCGCCCGCGTCGTCGGTGAGCATGGCCACGTCCCGGTCGAAGGCGCGGGCCAGAACCAGCATGCGGTCGACGTGCTCCTGCGCGTCGCGATCGGTGTGCTCGATCCAGGGGATGCCGCCCACCGCGTCCGCGCCCATCTCCAGCGCCTGCCGCACGTAATCCTCCGCCCCGGGGTCGCGCAGCACCCCGTCCTGCGGGAACGCGATCACGCGCACCTCCACCACACCGCGCCACTCCTCGCGCAGGCGCAGCAGCGCCTTTACCCCTTCGAGGCGGCCGCGGGTATCGGTGTCCGCGAAGGCCTGCACGTGGGTGACGCCGTGCTTCAGGCCCTCCAGCAAAGCACGGCGGGCATGCTGGTAGATCCACCCCTCCGCGTACTGGTCTTTAACCCGCGCGGCCAGCTCGATCGCCGTCATCGCCTGGCCCATCTGCCCGCCGGTGTAGGCCTGCAGGGCTTCCTCCCCCGCCAG
>CAYHPT010000275.1:0-1986 GCA_964358435.1 uncultured bacterium
CTTGATCCCGACGAAGCCGCCCGCGCTGTAGCGCTCCCGCAGCTCCCGGCGCAGCCACCGCAGATCCTCCTTGAAGGCATCGATCACCTGCTGCAACCGCCGCCGGCGCAGCCGGACGATGCCGATCTCGATGCAGAGCACCATCACGATCCCCGCCAGGGCGAAGACGACGGCGGCCGCCTCCCAGGGCTGCAGGACGACGGAGAGCAGCAGCACCGCAGTCACCACGGTCATCGCCAGCGCCAGGAGGGCCAGCAGTGCGGCGGCCGCCAGGAAGAGCACGCCGGTGACGACGTCGCGGACGGTGGAGCGGGCCTCACCTCCGGCCAGGAGGGCGTAGGTCTGCAAAAGGGCGACGATGTTGGTCGCCAGGCGGCGCAGAATGGTCGGTGTGGAGTCGGTCTGTGCCTCACGCATCCCGCCGTAACATTCCCGCCCCGCCGGCGGGGCCCCTCCTCTGCCGCAGCGCCGCCGTCCGGGCCCGCCGGGGAACCTTTCCGCCGGCGGGCCCGCTTTCGCTTGATGGTGTCTTTGGCGCCCGCGCGGCTCATAATGGAACCAGGTGGAACGGGGTGCTGCCCAACGTCGGTTTCCCGGAACTGATCCTTCTTCTCGCGATCGCCCTCCTGGTCTTCGGCCCGCAGCGGCTGGCGAGCATGGGCGCGGCGCTGGGCCGGGCCATCCGCGAGTTCAGGCGCAACCTCCAGGAGCCCGAAGAGGACCGGCCCGACTCCGCACCGCGAGCGTAACGCCGTGTCCCGAGGGAACCTTCCGGTGGCCGGCGGCGCTTCAGCAGACGGACCCATGGAAACCGCGGTGCACACCCTTCCCGCCCCCGCGGTGGAGGCGGAGAGCGAGCCGGAGCGGGCGTCCTTCGAAGAACTGGTGCGCTGCCACGGCGCGGCCCTCTACCGGATGGCCCTCCGGCTGACCGGCAACGCGGCGGATGCCGAGGACCTGGCGCAGGACGCGGTGATCGAGGCGCTGCGGGCCTTTCCCCGCTTCCAGCCGGGGACGCGCTTCGACCGCTGGGTCTACCGCATCATGTCCCACACCTTTATCGACCGCGTGCGCCGGCGGCGCCGCCACCCCATCGTCAGCCTGGACGCGCCCGACCGGCCTTCGCTCCCCGCGGCGGAACCCTCTCCCGAAGAGCAGGCCCTCAGTACAGAACGTCAGGCGATGGTCCGAGAGGCGATGGCGACCCTGCCGGCGGAGTTCCGGTTGGCGGTCGTCCTGGTGGATCTGGAGGGCCTCTCCTACGAAGAGGCAGCCGCGGCGATGCGCTGCGCCCTCGGCACGGTGCGCTCTCGCCTGCACCGCGGGCGTCTGCTGCTGCGCGAGCGCCTGGCGGAGGTGCTGCCGCGATGAGCGTCCATCCCGGCGAACGGCTGTCGGAGTGGGTTGACGGCCGTCTCGATGACGCGGTGGCGGCCGAAGTGGCCCGTCACCTTGGGGAGTGCGCCCGCTGCCGGGCAGAGGCCGAGGACCTGCGGGCGCTGCGGACCCTGCTGCGCAGCGCCGGCACGCCGCCGGCGCGGGAGACCTTTTGGGCGCACGTGGAAGGGCGCATCGCTGACGAGCGGGCGCGGATGCAGCGACGGCGGTGGTTCAACCGCGTCCTCATCCCCGGCGCGGTCGCGGCCCTGGCGGCCGCAGCGTTGGCGCTGGTCCCGGCGCCGGAGGTCCCGCTGGACATCGAAGGGTACATCCAGGAGCACACGCGCTACCGCGCGCTCCACCCCTTAGCCGATCCGGCCGCGGCGACGCTGGTGGGCACCGACGCCTCGCTGCGGCTGGATGAGCCGTGGGGACCCGTCGAGGGGTTCGGCCCGTGATCGCCCGTCCGGCCCTCGTGGCGCTGCTCGTCCTGGCGATGGCGCCGGCCGTGGTGGCCGCGGCCCCCTCCGAAAAGACCTGGCTGGTCTCCGCGGTCTCGGCACCCCGCCGGGTGTCCTTTGTCGGGACGAAGGAAGTTGTGTTCTG
>CAYHPT010000276.1:0-1975 GCA_964358435.1 uncultured bacterium
GAACTGCTGGAGGCGGCGGTGCCGGAGCGAGAGCCGCACCACGAACTCTTCCGTCTCTTCGCGGAGGCGCTGCAACTGCTGCGCGACGAGGAGGCGGCGCCGGCGGCGCTGTGGTTTACGCTGCACCTGATCTCGCTCGTGGGATTCCAGCCGGCGCTGGACCACTGCGCGGTGGGGGGAGAGGGGATCGGCGCGGCGCCGTCCTGGAGCCATCCGCTGGGCGGGCTCGTCTGCGGCCGGCACGCCGGGCGTGACCCGGCGGCGGTGCGCCTGCGCCCGGAGATGGTCCGCGCCCTGCGGGCCTTGCTGGCGGCGGGGGCAGAGGACCTGGCCGGCAGCACGGTCGCCCCGCGCGACCGCGCCCCGCTGCTGGAACTACTGCGCCGGTACGCCGAGCACCGCCTGGAGGTCCGGCTGCGCAGTCCCGACGTCATCGGGCAACTGTGATTCCAGCGCCCTCTCCGGCGCCGCGGCGGCGCTCAAGATATCCGCCGCACGCGCGGGCGGCGATGGTATAGTACTGCCTGGAGGTGTCCGCATGGAGATCGATCTGGAACGGGCCAAGCGCGCGGTGGTTGAGTTGGGCACGGCTCTGGACGAGGCGCGCCAGGTCGTCCGGCCGGGAGCGCCCGGGCAGATCCGGATCAAGACCGAGGGCAAGGTGATCGAACTCCCGACGTCGTGGGCGCTCGCCGGCATGGCCGTCTTCGCCCTGGCCACGCTGCTGTCCACGCTGCCGGTCCCCATCCCGCGGCGGCCGCGCGAAGAGGAGCCCCTGGGCATCGGCTAGAATCAACGGGCGGCCGCCCGCGCGGCGGCGCATGCCGGGCGATCCCCCGCACGAGTCACAGGGCTGGACTTCTGTGGCCGCCGGCCCTTCGCCCCACGGTCTGCGCAGCAACACAGCCTGCCCTTTCGCCACACCGATGAATATGCAGACGCGCCCCGACAAGCTGGACCGCATCGCGACCCTGGCCAAGCGGCGGGGCTTCGTCTACCCTTCTGCGGAGCTCTACGGCAGTCCGGGTGCGATCTACGACTTTGGACCGCTGGGGGTGCAACTGCGCAACAACATCCGCCGGGAGGGGTGGCGCCGCTTCGTCCAGGAGCGCGACGACGTCGTGGGCATCGAGAGCGCCATCATCACCAGGCGCGAGGTGCTGGCGGCCTCCGGACACGAGACGGCCTTTCACGACCCGCTGGTGGAGTGCCGGATCTGCCACGAGCGCTTCCGCGCCGACGAGGAGATTCCCCCGGCGGCGGACCACGAGCACGACCTCACCGAGCCCAAGCAGTTCAACCTGATGTTCAAGACCTCCCTGGGGCCCACGGAGGAGGGCGCCGCCCTGGCCTACCTGCGCCCCGAGACGGCCCAGGGCATGTTCACCAATTTCAAGAACATCCTGGATACCGCCCGCGTGAAGGTGCCCTTCGGCATCGCCCAGATCGGGAAGTCCTTCCGCAACGAAATCACCACGGGGAAGTGGCTCTTCCGCCTGCGGGAGTTCGAGATCGCGGAGATCGAGTACTTCGTCAAGCCGGGGACCGACGAGGAGTGGTTCCGGGTCTGGCTGGAGGAGTGGGAGGGCTTCTTCACCGACCTGGGCGTGGCGCCGGAGCACATCCGCCGCTACGAGCATCCGCCGGAGACGCTGGCGCATTACTCTAAGCGCACCGTGGACCTGCAGTACAATTTCCCATTCGGCTGGAGCGAACTGGCCGGCGTGGCCAACCGCACCGACTACGACCTGCGGCAGCACCAGCAGTTCTCGGGACGGGACCTCACCTATTTCGACGAGACCGACGGCAGCAAGTATCATCCCTACGTCATCGAGCCGACGATGGGGATCGAGCGGGCGATGCTGGTCTTTCTCGTGGACGCGTTCCGTGAATACCCCGGCGGCCGGGCCGGGAAGGAGGACGGCAAAGAGGTAGAAGCCGTCCTGCACCTGCATCCGCGCCTGGCGCCGGTTAC
>CAYHPT010000277.1:0-1906 GCA_964358435.1 uncultured bacterium
CGGCCGCTTTTGCCGAGGTGTACCGGCGGTACCCTCCCCCGCTGCACCTGGTCGCGCTGCCGTTCGCCGAAGGATTGATCGTGGTCTACGCCATCCTGGGCTTCCAGCAGATCATCTATGTGACGGCAGGCATGCAGCAGGCCTGGCAGACGACGCCCGAGGAATTGCACCGCCTGGCGCTCCAGAACCTGCGGCGCCGCACGGAACACCTGTTGATGGAACTAGGCGGCCCGCAGACGGCCTACGCCCATCTGGATGGGTTCGAGGCGGCGCGCATCCTCATCCCCGATCTGGTGACCCCGCCGGGTGTGGCCGATCCGCTGCTCGCCTTGCCCGACGAGCATGTCCTCCTGGTGGGTGATGCCCGCGACGCCGCGCGCCTGGCACAGGAGGCCGCGGCGGCCTACGCCGGGGCCCGCTTACCCCTCTCTCCGGCCGTCTTCCGGTTCACGGAGGCCTCGCTCGTCCCCGAAGTAGTTTCATAGGGTCGAAAGGAGCCGCTTTGCCTGCGTATAACCCATATTCAGGGGGCTTCCGGAACCCTATCTCGGGAGGTGCAGGATGAACGACATGTGGTCACAGATCATCGGTCTGGGTGAGTTGATGACGAAGGCGGGACTCGACCCCAAGAATGACGGGGATGTCACGCGTATGCTCAACTGGCTGCGCAACCACAACGTCCCCTACGCCCTCATCGGCCGTGGGGGAGGCGGGCGGCAGCGCGGCATCCTGGTCCTCGCCGAGGACGTGGCCGCCGCTGTGCGCGGTGGGCGGCGGCGCCGCGGTAAGGGAGCGGCCGGCGCCTAGCCCTTGTACCCGTAGAAGCCCCGGCCGGACTTCCGTCCCAAGTGGCCGGCCAGAACCATCTTTTTCAGCAGCGGCGGCGGGGCGTAGCGCGCATCCTTGAACTCCCCATACATCGCCTCGGCGATGTAATACGTGGTGTCCAGGCCGACGAAATCCAGCAGCGTCAGCGGGCCCAGGGGGTGCTTCAGGCCCAGGGTGATGGCCATGTCGATGTCTTCCTTGGTCGCCACGCCCAACTCCAGGGCCCGCACCGCATCCAGCAGGAAGGGAATGAGCAGCAGGTTGACGATGAACCCCGGGTAGTCCTTCGTCACCACCACCGTCTTGCCCACGGAGAGGGCAAAGGCTTTCGCGGTTTCCAGCGTCTCGTCGGAGGTCACAAGCCCCCGCACCAGTTCGACCAGCGCCATCACCGGGACGGGGTTGAAGAAGTGCATGCCGATGACGCGGTCCGGCCGCTTCGTCGCCGCCGCCATCTCGGTGATCGAGAGCGACGAGGTGTTGGAAGCGAAGATCGTGTGCGGTGGGCAGAGGCCGTCCAGTTCGCCCAGGACCGCCTGCTTCTCCGGCATCTGCTCGATCACCGCTTCGATGACGAGATCGCTGTCGGCCAGGTCGCGGAGGGCTAGCGTGCCGCGGATGGCTTCGCGCGCCCGATGCGCCGCCGCGGCATCGAGTTTGCCGCGCTCCACGGCCCGCCGCAGCGAACCTTCAACCCGCCCCAGACCCCGCTGCAGCAGGTCCTGGTTCACCTCGCGCACGATCACCTGATACCCTGTCCGGGCGCAGACCTCCGCGATGCCCGACCCCATAAGGCCGCACCCGACGACGCCCACCCGCTGAATCGCCATCCGCCCGCCTCCATTCGCGCGCTTCAGGATTGGGAACCGGCGCGCTTGTCCCGCGCCGCCGCGACCCGCACCTGCGCGGTTCCCACCTCATCCTCGCCCAGGATGTAGACCTGGTCAAACCCCTCCTCCCTGGCGGTGCGCAGCGCCTCCTGCAGCCGTTCCCACTGGTCGCGGATCACCGGCCGGCCCACGCGCCGCCCGCGCCGCCGCGCGTTGAGGGTCTGGGCCCGCTCCTCCGAGACGTCGAA
>CAYHPT010000278.1:0-1901 GCA_964358435.1 uncultured bacterium
CTACGACGCGGCGATCGCGGCACGCCTGGCGGAGGGCCAGGAATTCCCTGAGTCGCTGGTGCTTGTCTATCACCGGCGCTCGCTGCTCCGCTACGGCGAGAACGCCCACCAGCGGGCCGCGGTCTATACCACGCCAGAAGTCCTGCCGGGCGAGGTCACCGGCGCGGAACTGCTGCAGGGGAAACCGCTCTCGTACAATAACCTGGTCGACCTCGAGGCTGCATGGAGCGCCGTGCGCGAGTTCGACCGGCCGGCGGCGGTCATGATCAAACACGCCACTCCCTGCGGCGCCGCCCTCGGCAGCACCGCGGCCGAGGCCGTGCAAGGGGCCATCGCCGCGGACACCACCTCCGCGTTCGGCGGGGTCCTCGCGGTTAATGGTCCCTTTGACGCGGACGCGGCGGCCGCGCTCGGGACGCTCTTCCTTGAAGCGTTGATCGCTCCGGAGATCAGACCGGAGGCGCTGGGTGTGCTGGCCGGCCGCAAGAACCTGCGCGTACTGGCGGCGCAGGCGAACGGCTCCGCGATTCCCACCGTGCAGTCCGCACGCGTGTTGCGGTCTCTGCCCGGTGGGTTACTGGTCCAGGACGCCGACGCGCTTGGCGCACCGCGGGAGGCAGCAGTGGTGACCCGCCGGGCGCCTACGCGCGCGGAATCGCGCGATCTTCATTTCGCCTGGCTGGTCTGCAAGCACGTCCGATCAAACGCGATCGTCCTGGCTGTGGAAGAGCAGACGGTAGGAGTGGGGGGTGGGCAGACGAGCCGGGTGGACAGTGTCCGGATGGCCGTCACGAAGGCCGGGTCGCGAGCCCGCGGGAGCGTGCTGGCCTCCGACGGGTTCTTTCCCTTCCCCGATGGCATCGAGGAGGCGGCCGCCGCAGGGGTCACCGCGGTCGTCCAGCCGGGAGGATCTGTCCGCGACTCGGAGGTTATTGCCGCAGCGGACGCCGCGGGTCTGACGATGGTCTTCACCGGCGAACGGCACTTCCGCCACTAACCGCTCCCGCGCGCGGAAAGCCTACCGCGCGATTGCCAGCAGCATGCCTACAGTCGCTCCCGTGAGTGTGCCCAGGACGTTCACGGTATCGTTCGTCACCCACCGCCAGCCTCCGACCTGCTGCTGCACCGCGCCGCAGGGGCACGTCTCCACCTCGCCCTCTTCGCCGCAGGCCGGACAGCGATAGCGCACCTGTACCGTCGCCCCGAGGACGCTGTCGATCAGGAGTCCGGCGATTCCACCAGCCGCAGCGGCAAGGATGCTTGATGCGCCCGCCGTCGGGGTGGCGAATCGGCCGAGCACCGCGGCGAACACCGCCCCACCCGTGCCGCTCAGCGTGCCGACGAGCGTGATGCCGCCGGAACGGCCGCGAGGAACGATCGCACCGGTCGTGATCAGACGCGGCGGTTGACGGCTGAGCAGGCCGACCTCGGTCGCCCAGGTGTCCGCGGTCGTCGCCGCGATCGCCCCCACGGCCGCGGGGAGGGCCCAGGAGAGGTCAAAGAGCGCACCGGCGATTGCTACCGTCGCCGGGACGACGCCGTTCGCCAGGACCTGAGACGCCGTGCGGCCACGCCGGTGTTCGGGCTGGATCTTCTCGCTCCGGCGATAGCGGGTGAGGACCGCCGTGCTGGCGAACGCGCCGACGAGCGTCAGCGCCAGTCCCCACCCGCCGGCCAGCAGGACGGCCGCGCCGACCGCGAGCGCCGCCACCGCGCCTCCGGCGGTGAAGAGGCGGAAGGCGTACGCGCCGAGGATCGCGGCGATCCCGATCGCGAGGGCAAGGAGGGTGAGGCGCACGACGCGGGATTCCGGGACCGCGCTGCGGCTTCCTGCCGCGGTTGCCGCGCTGCCGTTGGCTGTCGGAGATCAGTGATTCTGTCCGCTTAGCGGTTCAGTGAAT
>CAYHPT010000279.1:0-1892 GCA_964358435.1 uncultured bacterium
CCTCCCGCGGCAGGCCCGGCGGGCCTGCCCGTTCGCCAGCAGGATAGGGGCCGCCCACCCGGCTGACCATCGGGCGGTGGCAGTATTCCGGGGTGGGTCCCCTCCGGGGTTCGGGCGGGCGCCTGATGGCGAATCAGCCGCGCGTCGGATGGCAGCCGGGTGGGCAGCGGATTACGCTCACTCTGGGAGCGGGCAGCGGCCTCCGGGAGATGGACTCCCGGAGGCTCCATCGTAACCTCGGGGCCGAGCGTCGCCCGCTCCCCACAGAGAGATGAAGAGATGATGTCCCTACCGGTCTCACCGACACAGATGTCTGCGGGCCGCGCGGCGTTTTCGCCGCTGCGTGTCGTGGTCGCCGACGCCTTCGCGGCGACACGGGACGTGATCGGCCAGGTGCTGGCCGGTGACGGTGGCTTTCGCGTGGTCGGCGCGGCGGGCACCATCGACGAGACGGTGCGGCTGATCCGGGAGTCGCAGCCGGACATCCTGCTGGTGGACCCGTGGCTCTCCGGCCCCGCCGGGCTACCCGCCTGCCTGGCGGCCAAGGCGTTCCGCCCCGGCCTGGTCCTCGTGGCGCTTCTGCCCGACGATCGCGAGGACTACATCCGCGCCGCCCAGGCCCTGGGCGCCGACGCCTCGCTGCAGAAACGGCTGATCACGCGGGATCTCATGCCCGTCCTGCGGGAGGTCCTGAGTGCGCGAGGCAGTTGAGCGCGCCGCCGGCCGTCCCCCCACGTTCGTCGCCAGCGTCAGAGATCACACGAGGTGAGCGCAATGAGGGGATCGGTCAGCGAGAAGATTATCCGCGCGCATCTGGTCGAGGGTGAGCCGCTCCCCGGACGGGAGATCGCCCTGCACGTCGACCAGACGCTGCTGCAGGACGCCACCGGCACGATGGCCGCGCTGGAGTTCGAGGCGATGGGGATCGAGCGCGTCCGCACCTCGCCCGCGGTCGTCTACGTGGACCACAACATCCTGCAGGTCGGCTTCGAGAACGCCGATGACCACCGCTTTCTGCGCTCGTTTGCGGCGCGCTACGGGCTGCTCTACAGCCGACCGGGCAACCGGATCTGCCACCAGGTGCACCTGCAGCGGTTTGCGATCCCGGGGCGCGTGCTGCTGGGCGCGGACAGCCACACGCCGATGGCGGGCGCGCTGGGCATGCTGGCGATGGGTGCCGGCGGTCTGGACGTGGCCCTGGCCATGGCCGGGGAGCCCTACCGGCTGGTCATGCCCGAGGTGGTGCTGGTGCGGCTCGTCGGGCGTCTGGGCCCGTGGGTGGCCGGCAAGGACGTGATTCTCGAGCTGCTGCGCCGTCTTTCGGTACAGGGCGGTGTCGGCAAGGTCTTCGAGTTCAGCGGGGACGGGTTGGAGCACTTAGACGTCTATCAGCGCGCGCCCATCGCCAACATGATCGCCGAACTGGGCGCGACCGCCGCGGTCTTTCCCAGCGACGAGCAGACCTACAGGTTCCTCTGCGCGCAGCGGCGCGAGGGCGACTGGATCCCGCTGGCGCCGGACCTGGACGCCGTCTACGACGAGGTCATGGAGATCGACCTGGGTATGCTGGAGCCGCTGATCGCCCAGCCTTCCAGCCCCGACGCCGTGGTGCCGGTGACCGCGGCGGCCGGGACGCCCGTGGTTCAGGTCTGCATCGGCAGCTGCCAGAACAGCAGTTACCGCGACCTGCGCATCGCCGCGGAGGTGCTGCGCGGCAAGACTGTGCACCCCGCGGTGAGCCTGACCGTGACGCCCGGGTCGCTGCAGGTCTACCAGATGGCCGCCGCGGACGGGACACTGGCCGAGTTGAGCCGAGCCGGCGCGCGAATTCTGGAATTGGCCTGCGGGCCGTGTATCGGGATGGGGCAGGCGCCGCCCACTGACGGGGCGTC
>CAYHPT010000280.1:0-1883 GCA_964358435.1 uncultured bacterium
CGGCGCCGCCGGCGCCGGGGCGACGCTGGCGGTGAGCGGGGGGCTCGCCCGCGGCACGGGCGGTGCGCTGCGCCGGAGCCTGGCGGTCCTCTGGCGAGCCTCCGGAATTTCCGCGGTCACGGGCGTGTTGGTGGCCGCCCTCCTCACGGGATGGCCGTTCATGCTGGCCATCAACACATTCCTCGGCGTGAAGGTGGCGCACGTGATCCCGCCGGTGCTCGCCGGATTTCTGCTCGCCTTCGGCGGGAGGCCCGGCGACATCCGCTCCACGGTGCGTCAGATCTGGCACTGGCTGGATCGGCCGCTGCGCCTGCAGTTTGCGGTGATCGCCGTGCTGGTGGCGATCCTCGCTGTGATGGTGCTCGTGCGCAGCGGGAACTTCGGCCTGCCGGTGTTTGGACCCGAGGTGCGGCTGCGCGAGGTCCTGGAAGACCTTCTTATGGCGCGGCCGCGCACCAAAGAGTTTCTCATCGGCCATCCCGCCCTGATGCTGGCCGCGGCGGCCGCGGCGCTCAACCTCCGCGCCGGGGTGATCCCGCTGGCCGTCGTCGGCGCGATCGGCCAGGCCGGGCTGATCAACTCCTTCTCGCACATCCACACGCCGCTGGTGCTGGTGGTGCTGCGCACGGTCTATGCGCTGATCATCGGATCGGTCCTCGGCGGCCTCGCGGTGCTAATCCTCGATCGGATCGTCCGCCGCTTTGTCCCCGCGCCGGCGGCAGAGGTACGCCAGGCGACCCGCGCGGCGCCCCCGGCCGCTGTCGACTGAGGTGCGCGCCGCGGCGCGTCCCGCGATCCTCATCTCCGGGTTCTACGGCTTCGGCAATGTCGGCGACGAGGCCGTGCTGGCCGGTATGGTCCAGAGCCTGCGGGCGCGGCTGGGATCCGTCCCCGTGATTGTGCTGTCGGCCGATCCCGGTGCGACCGCGGCTGCCTACGCGGTCGAAGCGGTGGATCGCACGGACCTCCCCGCGATCATCATGGCCATGCGGCGCTCCCGCCTCTTTCTCTCCGGTGGCGGGTCCCTGCTGCAGGACGTCACCAGCGCCCGCAGCGCCGTCTACTACCTGGGCCTCCTGCGCCTCGCCCAGATCATGGGATTGCGGACGATGGTCTACGCCGCCGGGCTGGGCCCGCTGCGCCGGCCGGTCCTCCGGTCCCTCACGCGGCGCGTGCTTGACCGGACCGATGCGGTCACGGTGCGCGATGCCGATTCCGCGGCGCTGGTGGGCGCGCTGGGGACCCGCCGCGGGCCCAGCCTCACAGCGGATCCGGCGGTACTGCTGAGTCCCGCGGAGGATTCCCGCGTAGAATCGCTGCTGCGCTCCGGGGGGGCAGACGCGCCAATCATCGGCGTCGTGGTGCGCCCCTGGGGGGACAGCGCCTTTATCGGGCCCCTCGGGGAGGCTCTGGTCCATGTGGCTGGCCGTCGGGGAGCCCGGGTGGTCGCCCTGCCCTTTTACCCCGCGCTGGACCTGGCGGTTTCGCGGCGGCTCGCGGACGCCTGCGGTGGCGGGCTGATCGAAGCGCCGCTGCAGCCCGCGGAGGCGCTGGCCCTCGTCGCCCGCATGCATGTACTCGTTGCCCTCCGCCTGCACGCCCTGATCTTTGCCGCGGCGACTGGAGTCCCGCCCGTGGGGCTGGCCTACGACCCCAAGGTGACGGCCCTCCACCGCGACCTGGAGATCGAGGGCCCGCTGCCCCTGAACGTCGCTGCGGGCGCCCTGGCGGGGGCGATCGAACGGGCCTGGGAGCAGCGGGAGGCGCTTCGGCCGGTACTCCTGGTCGGGACGGCGCGCCTGCGGGCCCGAGCGGAGGCAGCCGTGGAGGAGGCCGCACGGCTCTATGCCGCGGTTTGAAAGGATTTCCGGGCCTCCAGCCTG
>CAYHPT010000281.1:0-620 GCA_964358435.1 uncultured bacterium
AAGTTGCCGACGTCGTGCGTGGGCAGCTTGATGCTCGTGCCCTTCTCGTTGACGCCGAGGACCTTGACACGGACCTTCTCCTGCTCTTTCAGGTAATCCTTGACGTCCTTGACGTAGGTGTCGGCGATCTCAGAGATGTGCACGAGGCCGCTCTTGCCGTCCGGCAATTCAACGAACGCCCCGTAATGCGTGATCTTGACGACCGTTCCTTCGACGATATTGCCGACGTCAACACTCATGTTGGGCGATATCGGGCCTCCTCTGCCAGTATCGGTGCAAATTGGGCAAGCGCATTATATGCAGGGGCCGCAAGGGTGTCAATCGGGCGGTCCCGCAGAGGGCCGGGGCGTCGGGGTCGGCCGGATGAGGATGACCGGGATCTCCCCGGGCTTCACCAGCCCCAGCTGTTCGCGGGCCAGCCGTTCGATGTACTCCGGCGTGTGCAGGCGGCGGATCTCCTCCCGCTGCTGGGCGTTCTCGCGGCGCAGCACCTGCACCTCGCGGTCCAGCCGCGCGGCCTCGCGGCGGAGGCGGTAGGTGGTGAGGTAGCTCGACCCAAACGCGTTGAGCAGCAATGCCACCACGGAGAGCACGATCAGGGGCACGACCGCGCCGAACAG
>CAYHPT010000281.1:630-1879 GCA_964358435.1 uncultured bacterium
GCTGGCGGGGCGCCGGCAGGGCGAGGGCGCGACGATAGGTGGAAAGATTCGGCATCCGCGTCCCCTAAGTTGGACGGCGGCGGGGTAAATCCTCTGCGCCTACCGCACGATGAGTTCCACGAAGCGCGGCGGCTCCCCGGGCGGCAGTTCCACCAGCCCGGTGGCGCGGTTGGTCAGGCGCAGTTCCGGGATGACGATCAGCGGCAGCAGGCTGAGGGTCATCTCGATGTGGGGCGCCGGGCACCCGGCCTCGCGCAACGCCGCTTCCAGCTCTTCGACCTGCCCGGCGACGACGTCCGCCGGCTCCAGGGACATCAGGCCGGCCAGCGGCAGGGGCACGGCCGCGCGGACGCGGCCCGCGATGACCACGACCATGCCGCCGCCCCGGCGGATCAACTCATTGGCCGCGAGCACCATGTCGTCGTCGTCGGTCCCCAGGACCATCAGGTTGTGGGAGTCGTGGGCCACGGTGGAGCCGAAGGCCACATGCGGGTGGAACCCCAGCCCGGTGACGAAGCCAAACCCCCGCGTGCCCGTGGCGCCCGCGCGGGGCTCGTGCCGGTAGAAGACGGCCACCTTCGACAGGTCGCGCGCGGGATCGGCCGGCAGCACTCCGTCCCGCACCGGGATCTCCGCGACCTCCTGGTCGGTGTGCACCTTCCCGGGGACGACCCGCATCACGCGCACCCGCGCCGTCGTTCCCTGGTGCGGGATGCGCAGGTCGTCGCCGCGGAGCGGCGCCCCGTGCACGGCGCGCCGCGCCCACGCCGGGTAGGAAAAGGAAGGAATGTCCACGACCATCTCGCCGCGCTCGGCCACGAGCCCCCCGTCGGCGTAGACCTGATCGATCGTGACGCGCACCAGGTCGCTGACGATGAGGATGTCGGCGGCCCGCCCCGGCGCGATCATCCCGATCCAGCGGCTGCGCTCCAGCAGTTGGGCGGCATTGATGGTGGCCATCTGCACGGCGGCGATGGGCGGAACCCCCTGCGCGATAGCGGCGCGCACCGCCCGGCTCATGTGCCCGTCGCGCACCAGCGTGGCGGGCGTGACGTCGTCGGTGATGAGGGTGAAGAAGCGCGTGTCCAGGCCCGGACGTTCGGTGACGGCGCGGATCATGTGCGGCATGTCCAGCCAGGCGGTGCCGTAGCGCTGCTGGGCGTAGCAGCCCAGCTGCGCGCGGCGCAGCGCGTCCTCTGCGGTTGTGCCTTCGTGGCAGGCGGTGATCCCCGCGGCCACGAACGCCGGC
>CAYHPT010000282.1:0-1878 GCA_964358435.1 uncultured bacterium
CATAGGCACCAGGCGGCGCAGATCCGCGGCGGTGATCAGCCGCAGTTCCCCTAGCGCCATTCCGCGAAGACACTCCGCAGCAGGAAGAACACGTTCGCCGGCCGCTCCCCCAGGCGGCGCATGAAGTAGGGATACCACTGCTCGCCGAAGGGCACGTAGACGCGCATGTGATAGCCCTCACCGGCCAGCGCGACCTGCAGGTCCCGCCGCACGCCGTAGATCATTTGGAACTCGAACCGGTCGGGTGTGATCCCTTCCCGCGCGGCGAAGGTCCTGGCGTGCTCGATCATCCTGGGGTCGTGCGTGGCGATCGCCGGGGAGGTCCCCCGGCGCAGCAGCGCCTCCGTCAGGCGCTGGTACTGCGCGTCCACGTCCGCCTTGCGGGGATAGGCCACCGACGGGGGCTCGAGGTAGGCGCCTTTCACCAGGCGGATGCGCACTCCCGTCTCCAGTAGCGCCTCGACGTCCTTCTGGCTGCGGAAGAGGTAGGCCTGGATGACGAGGCCGACGTTGGTGTACCCCTCCGGCCACACCGTGCGCCACAGGGCCAGGGTGGGATCGACCAGCGCGGACTCCTCCATGTCGATCCGCACGAAGACACGATCTCGCCGCGCCGCGTCCAGAATCTGGCGCAGCAGGGTCTCGGCCTGCGCCAGATCGCCGGCCAGGCCGAGTTGCGACAGTTTGATGGAGAGGGTGCAGTCGAGGCGCTCCCGGGTGATCGCCCCCAGGATCTCCAGGTAGTGCCGGGTGGCCTCCGCCGCCTCACGGGGGCTGGTGGTCTTCTCGCCCAGGTAGTTCAGGCTGGCGCGCAGGCCCAACCGGTTGATCTCGCGCACCGCGGCCACGCCGTCGGCCAGCGTCTCGCCGGCGACGAAGCGGCGGGACATCCGCCGCGTCACCGGGTTGTGCAGCACAAAGCGCTGCGCGGCGCGGTTCTCCGACAGGTAGATGAAGAAGCCCCGGAGGGCGCTCACCAACCGCGCCTCACGGATAGATGCCGCGGATGTACAGGGCGTCCGCCACGCGGTTGATGGCGCGGATCAGCGCGCCCCCGCGCAGGCGGACCCTGTACTCCTCCGCCGTCTGCCACACCTTGTGGAAGGCGCGCACCAGGATCCGCTCCAGGTTCTGGTTGACTTCCTCCTCCGTCCAGAAGAACTGCTGCAGCCCTTGGACCCACTCGAAGTAGGAGACGATCACCCCGCCGGCGTTGGCCAGGATGTCCGGGATGACCGGGATCCGCCGCTCCGCCAGGATGGCGTCGGCGTCCGGCGTGATCGGCCCGTTGGCCCCCTCGACGATCAGCTTCGTCTTGAGGCGCGGGGCGTTCTCGCCGTCGATCTGCCCCTCGAACGCGCTGGGGAGCAACACGTCGCACGGCAGTTCCAGGAGATCCGCGTTGGTCACCCGGCCGCTGCCGGGAAAACCGACGACGCTGCCCGTGGCCTGCTTGTGCTTCAGAACCTCGCCGGGGCGCAGCCCCTTCGGGTTGTGGATCCCGCCGCGGGAGTCGCTGACCGCGATGATCCGGCAGCCCAGTTCGTGCAGTAGTGCGGCCGCGACCGTGCCGACATTCCCATAACCTTGCACGACCACCTTGGCGTCAGTCAGCGGCAGGTTGATCAGTTTCGCCGCCTCGCGCACGCTGAGCATCACGCCACGGCCGGTTGCCTCCACGCGGCCGAAGGAGCCGCCGATCTCGACAGGCTTCCCCGTCACGACGGACGGCGTGGAGTAGCCGCGGTGCATGCTGTAGGTGTCCATGATCCAGGCCATGACCTGGGGGGTGGTGCCCACGTCCGGCGCGGGGATGTCGCCCTCGGGGCTCATCATGATGCTGATCTCGGTGGCGTAGCGGCGGGTGAGGTGCTCCAG
>CAYHPT010000283.1:0-1842 GCA_964358435.1 uncultured bacterium
TTCCGCGCACGCTGAGCCGGTGACGCTGGCGCCGGCACGGCTCGCCCTGCAGCGGGGGGAGGCGGTGCCGATCGCCGCCGCGCTGCTCGGCGCGATGCTGGGTGTCGGCGCCCTGGTCTTCCTCTTCACGCCGCGGCTGCCCGGACTGTTCATCACCACCCTCCCCTTCACGCTCACGGTGCCGATCGGCGAGCGCCTGCGAGGCGGGATCATCAACCCGGCCTACCCGCAGGGGACGGGCGACGGGACGAAGGTCTTCAACCCCAGCGGCTACTTCGGGTTCGGCCCCAGTGTCGATCTGCGCGTGCGCGGCCGGCTCAACGACGCCGTGGTCATGCGCGTGCGCACCACGGAACGCCGCAACTGGCGGGGGCTCGTTTTCGACGTCTACACCGGCACGGGGTGGCGCATCGACGACCACCGCGTCCAGCAGCACACCGCCGTCGTCCCGCCAATCGAACTAGTGCACGGCCGCGACGACGTCTATGCCTACCGCGGCCGGTCGCGGCGCCTGGTGCAGACCTTCTACATCCAGCAGGACCAGCCCAACCTCGCCTTCGCCGTCCCCCGCGCGGAGCACCTCTACCTTCCGGGGGATCATGTCTACGTGGACCGCTACACCAACATCCGGCTTCCCTTTACGCTGGACCGCGGCATGATCTCAACTGTGGTCTCCCGGCCGCTCGACTTCACACCGGAGCAGCTCCAGCGGGCGGGCACGGAGTATCCGCGCTTCATCCTCGAGCGGTACCTGCAACTGCCGCCGACACTCCCGCCGCGGGTCGTCGCGCTGGCGCGGCAGGTTACTGGGGACGCGACCACGTCGTACGAGGCGGTGCGTGCCGTCAACCGGTACCTCTGGACGCAGTACCGATACGACCTCACGATCGGCCCGCAGCGCCGCCCGGGCGATGCCGTAGACTACTTCCTGTTTGAGGAGCGGCGTGGCTACTGCGAGCAGTTCGCCAGCGCCATGGCCGTGCTGCTGCGCGCAGCCGGCATCCCTGCCCGCCTGGTCACCGGCTATACCCCCGGCACCGTGCACCCGCTGACGGGCCTGCTCGAAGTACGCAACAGCGACGCGCATGCCTGGGTGGAGATCTTCTTCCCCGGCGTGGGGTGGGTGGAGTTCGAGCCCACACCGAGCTTTCCCGACCCCGCGGTTTTGGGCGATCCCGCCGTGCCCCGCTGGGGGTGGGAGGGGTTCGCCCGCTACTTCAGCGCTCGCCTGGCCGCGGTCACCCCGCCGGCGTGGGTGGGCACGATCCTGCCGGTCGCCGGCAAGACGCTGCCCTGGATCGTGATCGCGGGAAGCCTGGGCGGAGCAGCGCTGCTCCTGCGGCGTGCGGCGCGGGTCCCGGCGCGCGTCGCGCCGCCCGATCCGGTGCTGGAGTCCTACGCCGCGCTGCTGCGCCTGCTGGCGCGGCGCGGGCTGCGCCGGGCCCCGGGCGAGACCCCGCGCGAGTTTGCCCGCCGGGCGAAGGCCGCGGTGGACCGGCCGGAGATCGAGAGTCTCACCGCGCTGCTGGAGACGTCCGTGTTCGGTCCAAATGGGAGCACTCCCGATGCGGTCGCCGCCGCAAAGCGGATGACGGCGCTGCTGCAGGGCGCCCTCAGAATTGACCGGGCAGACGCAAAACGCCATGCTTGATCCGTGGAACGGAGCGCCGACTGGTTGGGTCAGGCTCAAGGTGATTTAGACCACGCCCGCAACGATCTGGCGGAAGGATTTTTCGACTGGGCAGTGATCTGGATGTGCTGGTCGTCTATGCCGACCCGCCGCGCGCCGACGCCTTTGCACTGGTGAAGCGGACGCTGCACCTCCGCGGCGTCGAGCCGCAC
>CAYHPT010000284.1:0-1822 GCA_964358435.1 uncultured bacterium
GCACGCCGCCAGCGTCAGCGGGAAGCGGCGGAGACGATGGACCGCTTGGCCCGCACCTACCTGGGGACCGCGCCGCTCGTGGTCGGTCCCGGCGTCCGCACGGGTATGCGCATCCTCTATGAAAACCCCAAGGAGGTGGGCGCCGACCGCATCTGCAACGCGGTGGCGGCCTACGCCAAGTACGGCGGGCCGGTCATCGTCGTCGATCTCGGGACCGCGACGACCTTCTCCGTGGTCTCCGCCGAAGGGGATTTCCTTGGCGGCGCCATCGCCCCGGGGATCGGCATCTCCGTGGACGCGCTGGCGGAGCACGCCGCGCAGCTGCACCGGGTGGAACTGGTCCGGCCGCGGCAGGCGATCGGCCGCTCCACGGTGACGGCGATGCAGTCGGGGATCCTCTTCGGGTTCGTCGGGCAGGTAGAGGAGATTCTCCGCAGAATGCAGGACGAGTTAGGAGCACCCGCCGTCACCATCGCCACCGGCGGCTGGGCGGACCTGATCATCCGGGAGTTGCGCGGCGTGCAGCACCACGAACCGCTGCTCGGACTGGAAGGGCTGCGTATCATTTACGAGCACAACCGCGAGGCCGCCGCGCCGCTGCGCGAGGAGCGGGCGCTGCGCGAACCGTGACCGCGTCACCGTGAGCAGCGAACCCGCCGTCCAGGCCCTGCCGCGGCCGCTGCACGTCGTCGGCGTCAGCCTGGGATCGGCAACCCGAGACCACCGGGTGCACCTCACGTTGCTGGGTCGAGAGGTGGTCGCTGAGCGCGTGGGCGTGCCGGACCTGGTGGCGTTCCGGCGCAAGCTGCTCGAACTCGACGGCCGCGTAGACGCCATCGGCATCGGCGGCGCCAACCTGGCGCTGCGGGCAGGCGACCGGATCTACCCGATCCGCGACATTGTCCACCTCGTCCGCGGCATCCGTACCCCCATCGTCGACGGGAGCGGCCTGAAGAGCCTGCTGGAGAAGTACATCATCCAGGAGTTGCTGCCGAAGGAGTACGGCGTCGACCTGCGGAGCCGCCGCGTCCTGCTGGTGAGTTCCGTGGACCGCTTTGGCATGGCCGAGGCCTTCACCCAGGCGGGGGCGGATGTGCGCTTCGGCGACTTCATGTTTGCCCTGGGCCTGCCGTTCACCCTCACCGGCCTGACCACGATTAAGGTGCTGGCGGCGATCCTGCTGCCCATCTTCACCCGCGTGCCCTTTACCTGGCTCTATCCCACGGGGGAGAAGCAGGAGGTCATCACCCCGAAGTACGGTCAGGCCTACGCCTGGGCGGAGGTCCTGGCCGGCGATTTCCACTTCATCCGCCACTACATGCCGGACGATCTCTCCGGCAAGATCGTCCTGACCAACACGCTCACCGCCCGGGACGTGGAGGAGTTGCGGCGGCGCGGCGTGCGCCTGATCGTGACCCTCTCGCCAAATCTGGAAGGGCGGTCCTTCGGCACCAACGTGGTGCAGGCGATCCTCCTGGCCATCTCGGGCCGCCGGCCGGAAGACCTCACGCCGCAGGATTACCTGGACCTGATGCGCCGGGTCGGCTTTAACCCGCGCGTCGAGATCCTGAATCCCTGAGGCCCGGCGGCAGATGACAAACCCCGGCCGCTTCGCCTTCGTGCTGCACCCGCTGGTGATCGCGGACTTCGCCCGCAAGTTCGGCGTGCTGCGCTTCGCCCCGCCGCGGGCGCTGGAGTGGGTGGCGCGCTTCGTCCCGCCGGTCGTCGCCTCGCACATCAACGGGATTCGCTCGGCGAAGGGCGCGCCGGCGGAGGGATGTGTCATCGGCCAGCCGCGAACCACGCGCGTGCGGCTGGAGAG
>CAYHPT010000285.1:0-1820 GCA_964358435.1 uncultured bacterium
GCGGCGTTCGTCGGCGACGTCATCTTCGCCGGCAGCATCGGCCGTACCGACCTGCCCGGCGGCGACAGCGCCCAACTCTTCGCCTCGATCGCGCGGCACGTGCTGCCGCTGCCGGATGGGACCGCGCTGTATCCGGGGCACGGGCCGGTGACCTCGGTCGGCCGCGAACGGGCGACCAATCCCTTCGTCCTGATGCTCACCCGTCCCGGTCCTGCGTAAGGCGCAGTCGGCGTGATCGCCGGGCAGGGTGTCGTCTTCCTCCACGGGCGGGGTATCGTCTTCCTCCACGGCGCGGGCGCGCGGCGCGAGGTCTGGCAGCTGCAGGCGCTGGCGTTCCCGCAGGCGGAGACGCCCGATCTCCCTGGGCGGGACGGCCGCAGCCCACCGCAGACGGTGGCGGATCACGTCACCGCGCTCCGCCCGGTGCTGGAGGCGGCGCGGGTCCTGGTGGGTCACAGCCTGGGCGGTGCGATCGCCCTGCACTACGCGCTGGCCGCACCGGCGCGCCTGGCCGGGCTGGTTCTGTTAGGGACCGGCGCGCGGCTGGACCCGGCGCAGGTGTGGCTGCGCCGCCTCGACGCCGGAGAAGACGCGCTGGCCGACCTGGCGCCGCAGTCCTTCGCGCCGGGGGCGGCGGAACGCCTCACGCGGAAGAGTCTGGCGATGTTGCGGTCCCTTGATCCGGCGGTTGTGCGCGCGGACTTCACCGCGGCGGCGGGATTCGACGTGCGGGACCGCCTGGGCGGCGTGCTGGTGCCGGTGCTGATCATCAGCGGGACGGAGGACCGGCTGGTCCCGCCGCGGTACGCGGAGTTCCTGCACGCGCACCTCCCCCGCGCGACAGTGGCCTGGATCGAAGGCGCGGGGCACATGGCCATGCTGGAGCAGCCGCAGGCGGTGAACGGGGCGATCCGGAACTTTCTTCAGCAGGTGACGGAGCGATGACGGCGGAGGCGCGGCGGAGCCCGGTGATCGACCTCAACGTGGATGCGGGGGAGAGTTTTGGCGCCTACCGCATCGGGGCGGACGAGGAGATCGTGCCGCTGGCGCCCTCGGTCAACGTCGCCTGCGGTCTGCACGGCGGCGATCCCCTGGTGATGCGGCGCACCGTACGCCTGGCCGCGTCGCACGGCGTGGCCGTGGGCGCCCATCCCGGTTATCCTGACCTGCAGGGCTTCGGCCGCCGCGGAATGGCGATCCCGCCGGAGGAGTTGGTGCAGATTCTCCTCTATCAGATCGGCGCGCTGGCCGCCATCGCCGCCGCGGAGGCGGTAGCCCTGCAGCACGTCAAACCGCACGGCGCCCTCTACAACGCGGCGGTGGCCGACGAGGCGGTCGGTGCTGCGGTGATCGAGGCGGTGGGATCGACCGGGCTACCGCTCATCGCGCTGAGCGGATCGGAGTGGGCGGCGCGGGCGCGCCGGGCGGGGCTGCGTGTGGCCGAGGAGGCATTCATCGACCGCGGCTACCGCCCGGACGGCACGCTGGTCCCGCGCGGGCAGGCCGGGGCCCTCGTCTCCGATCCGCGCGCCGCCGCGGCGCGGGCGGTCCGTCTGGTCGCCGAGGGGACGGTCCTGGCAGTGTCCGGCGAGACGGTGCAAGTGCGCGCCCACACGCTGTGCATCCACAGCGATACCCTTGGTGCCGCCGCGATCGCCCGGGCCGCGCGCGAGGCGCTGACGGCAGCGGGAGTGCATGTCGCTCCGCTGCGGGACTGGCTCTTCTAGCGCGGGGCGAGGGGTCGGAGCCAAAGGGTCCCCGGGAGTAGTTCGGGGAAGAGCTCCGACCCCTCACCCACGCTATAATAGAAAGGCTTTTCG
>CAYHPT010000286.1:0-1804 GCA_964358435.1 uncultured bacterium
TGCTGCTATCAGCGAGGGCGCACTACGCCACCATGGTCGCGCCCGCGGTCGCACACCACGGCCCGGTGTCGCCGCGCGAGCCCTTGACAAACTGCGACCGTCAAGGGTCCGGCGCGGGCCGCTACGCCGATTCCTTCCGGCGCTGGACCTTCTTCTGCGGCAAGGCGGATTCCTCGCCGCGGGAGGACGAGCCGTTCGTCGGCTCTCCGGGTGGGGAGTGCGTCATGACCTCCAACCAGGGGTCCGCTTCGCTCACCCCCGGCGACCATCGTCCGCCGCGGGCCTCAGTCCAGCATCCGCCCCGCGGCCGCCCCGGGAAAACGCCCGTGGATACGAGGTAATCGAACTTGGACCGTTTTCCTGCCGCGCCAGCCGCCGCCGGCGGGTCTGCGACATTTGCGTAGGTAAAGACAAGAGCCCGCGACTTGGTTTGAATGGGGCAAATAAACCAACCCCTTTGTGCCAAGGGAGGGCGGACATGGAGGTTACCCGAATTGCTCAGGACGTGCAGGTGTGGATGGCGACTCAGGGCGTAGTCACCGGCAGCGATCTGACGGCGGTTGAGGCGACGGTGGCCCCCCTGATGCAGCAGATCGGGGCCAAGGTAGTCGAAGTGGTACTGGGCGGCCAGAAACTGGGATATACAGGATCGAGCCGGCCGTGCGCCTGCGGCGAACGTCAACGGTTCGTGAGTCATCGGACCAAGGCGGTGCTGACCACGATGGGGGTGGTGCAGTTGGAGCGAGCCTACTACCACTGCCCCGCCTGTGGGGAAGCGTCGATTCCGCACGACGAGCAGGCCGGCCTGGACGCGGGTGGTTTGAGTGTGGCTTTGGCCCAACGGGCGGCGATGCTGGGCGTCCACGTGCCCTTCGGGTTAGCCAGCCAGATGTTGGAGCATCTGACCGCTCAACGGGTGCCGGATCGAACGATCGAGCGGCTGGTGCCTCGGGTGGGGGCGGTGGCGGTGGCTCAGGAGGCCCAGCACGCCGAGCAGATGGCGACCTGGAACGCCCCGCCAGCCGACCTGCTGCCTGACACGGAGCGTCCCAAGACGGTCTATGTGGCCGTGGACGGGGCGATGGTGCGTCAGTTGGAGGCTTGGCGCGAGGTGAAGACCGCGGCGGTGTAGTGGGACGACGCCGCGGGCCGGCGGCACGCGCGGTACGTTACTCGCGGCGAGTCGGCGGAGTCGTTCAAGGCGTTGGTGTGGTCGGTGGCCTGCCGCTGCGGCGTGGAGACGGCCGAACGAGTGGTGGTGCTGGGCGACGGGGCCAAGTGGATCTGGGACCATGTCGCCCGCGTCTTCGACGAGCAGGCGATTCACATCGTGGATGGGTATCACGCGGCGGAGCATCTTTGGGCCTGCGGGCGGGCGAGGTACGAAGAGGGCAGCGCGGAGTTGAATGGCTGGGTCGAACCACTCCAGGAGTTGCTCTGGAACGGCGCTGTTCGGGCGGTGCTGGAACGGTGGAACGCCCAACGCGCCGCCAGCCGCTCGCCGCCGCACCGCGAGGCGATTGAGGCGTTGATCACTTACCTGTCCAACCAGGACGACCGGTTGGCCTACGACCGCTTTCGGGCCAGGGGTTTGGACATCGGCTCGGGCATGGTGGAGGCGGCCTGCAAACACGTCGTCGGGGTGCGGATGAAGCGCAACGGCAGGCGTTGGTCCGAGGTTGGAGCCCAGGCCACTTTGTCGCTTCGAGTCCTCCACCTGAACGACCAGTGGGAGGCGTTCTGGGCCCAGAAACCGCTCCGAAAAGCGGCATGAAAAAACTACCTACTCTTGCGTCGCAGACCC
>CAYHPT010000287.1:0-1801 GCA_964358435.1 uncultured bacterium
CCAGGCTGCTCTTCGTGTTGGGGATCTCGATCCCGACCGCCGACTTGCCGGGAATCGGCGCCTCGATGCGCACGCTGGGGGCGGCCAGGTGGAGGGCGATGTCGTTGGTCAGGCTGGCGATCCTCTGCACCTTAACGCCGGGCGCGGGCTGCACCTCGAAGCGCGTTACCACCGGCCCCTGCTCCCAGTGCACGACCTTGGCCTCCACCCCGAAACTGGCCAGCGTCTGCTCCAGCGCCCGCGCTGTTTCCGTGGGGTCGGAGCGCAGGCCGCGCGCGTTCTTCGACAGTTCGCCGAGGAGGGTGATCGGCGGGAGCTCATATTGCTGTGGGGCCTCCGGCAGCAGGGACTCCTGGATCACCCGCTCTTTCGCGCGGCGGCGGGCCGCCGGCGGTGTCTGCGATTCATCACTTGATGCGGCGGCCGGAACTGCAGCGACGGCGACGCCGGCAGGGACGAGGGGAAGCACGGGAGCGCCGGCGGCCCCACCGGGACCGACAGCCGCGGGGCCCGCCCCTGCCGCCACAGGCACCAGAGTTTCGGCGGGCCGGGCCGCGCCGCGGCGCGTCTCCAGCCACTGTGTCGCCGCGGTGCGCGCTTGGCGCAGCCCATCGCTCAGGGCGGCGTATGCGGCGCGCCCCGCCGTGGCGGCGCCGGCGGCGGCCGTACGGCCGAGAGTCACCATCAGACGGCCGGCCAGGCGACCGGCCTGACGCAGGGTCCAGATCAGCCCTCGGCCAAGCAGCAGGAGCGCTTCCACGATCTTGGCCAGAGGCACCCGGAAGAAACGAAGGGCAGCGACACCGCTGGCCAGGATGATGAGCAGCCGCAGGCCGACGTCGCCCACCAGGGCGCGCCCCGCCCAGACCAGCACCGCGCCGAGCGCCCCGGTCCCCTCCCCGGCGCGCATCATCTCGAATTCCCGGCCGGCCGGCACCCCGGCGTGCCCCGCGGCCGCGGCCGCCAGCCCCGCGAGCAGCAGTCCCTGCACCCGCGGGGTGAATCGCGCGCGCCCGCGCGCTACGATGAGGATCAGTCCGGTAAGGAACAGGACAAGGGGGATGGCGATGGCGGCCTGCCCCAGCACGAGGCGCTGCCAGCGTCCGAGCAGCAGCGCGATCCCTGTGGCCCGGGGGAGGAAGCTCAGGCCGAAGATCAGCGCGGCGACCAGCAGGAGCAGCCCGGTGCCGGCGCGCCGCGATGGTGTCCCCTTGCGTCGTTTCGCCACGTCCGGCCTCAGCGGAACGTACTCAGAAACACGGCGGACCCCACCACCCAGCAGTACACGGCGAAGGCGGTCAGGCGCCCGCGGCGGACGACCTCGAGCAGCCAGCGAATGGCGATGGCGCCGAAGACGGCGGACACGGCGAAGCCGACCAGCAGGTGCGGCGCCGTGTACCCCAGGTCGGCGGCGGCCGGAAGGTCGCGCAGTGCAAAGAGGCCGGCGCCAATGATCGCCGGGATCGCCACCAGGAAGGAGAAGCGGGCGGCCTCCTCTCGGGCCATTCCTGTCCACATGGCCGCGGCGATGGTGATCCCGGAGCGGGAGATGCCCGGGACAATCGAAATCCCCTGGGCCACGCCGACGGCGGCGGCATCGCTCACCGTGGTCTCCAGCAGCGCGCGGCGGCCCCGTTCGCGGGCCAGGACCAGGATGAATCCGGTGATGATCAACTGCACCGCGGTGCCGCGGACCGACTGGAACATGCGTTCAAAGGAGTCGGCGAAGACCAAGCCGACGGCGCCGGTGATCACCGTCACCAGGACGATGAGCCAGGCGGCCCGTAGGTAGGAATCCCGG
>CAYHPT010000288.1:0-1791 GCA_964358435.1 uncultured bacterium
GGCCCCGCGATGGCCACGAACTCGCCGGAGCGGATGCCCAGGTGCACGTCGGCCGTGTGCAGGAGGGTGATCATTCACCCGGCTCCGGAATCAACGGATCACCCGTGGCGGTGTAGGGGCAGATCGAGTTGAAGGCGCAGTAGCGGCAGGCTCTGTAGTACTCGGGCGTAGCGATGTAGTTCTGGGCGCGGATGCCGCGGGAGACGTTCTCGATGACCTCCCGCGCTTCCGTCAGCAGATCTTCCTCCGGTTCGGCCACCCCGACCAATACCTGCAGCGGGCCAAGGAAGTGCAGCTCCATTCGCGCGGGGAGCTGCCCGTAGACCTCGCGGTACGCCAGCGCATAGACGGCCAGCTGCAGGCTCTCGCGAGCGCGGCGGTTGGCGTCCGCTTGCCGGCGCACGTCGCTGGTCTTGAAGTCGATGACGACGGCCTCGCCGCCCCGCAGGTCCACCCGGTCCCAGCGCCCCTTCACCCGAGTCATTCCGATCTGGAAGGAGAAGGGCGCCTCCACGAAAGTCGGGCGCAGCCCCAGGCTCTCCTGGAAGTCGAGGAACTGCCGGAGGACCTGCCGCCCCTCCTCCATCCGCTGGTCCTCGTGCTCCCGGCTGATGAAACCCTCGTTGACCCAGGCGCGCTCGAAGGTCGCCAGCAGGTCGCCGGAGGTAACCGGCTGGCCCCGCGCCTTGCGCCGGTTGTACTCGCGCACCGCCTCGTGGATCGCCGTGCCGTAGACCACGCGGTGATCGCGCAGCAGCGGGACGCGCAGGAGGTGCGTGTACTTGTACTTCAGCGGGCAGGTGTCGTAGTCGTCCACCTGCCGGAAGGAGAGGATGATTGGCTGGTCCTCCGGGATCACCCCGGCCAGCGTCTGCTGCCCCTCCGTTGGCGGAGCATGCCGGTGGATCGTCTCCACCGGCGAGGCTTTGAACGCCGCGCCTTCCGGCGCCGGGCGGTCCAGCGCCTCCAGGACAAAGCGGCTCACCTTGCGCGGCCGCGCGCCGCCGTAGTCGCGGGCGCTGGTGAGGAGGAGCTCCTGGCGGGCGCGTGTCATCCCCACGTAGAAGAGGCGTCGCTCCTCCTGCAGGTGGAAGTCGCCGGAGGGCAGGACGTCCTTCACCAGCGGGTCCGGCAGCGGGACCGGCTCCCCCCGGTTCTGCGTCGGGAAGCGGTGGGAGACGCAGGAAACCAGGAAGATCACCGGAAACTCCAGGCCCTTCGCCTTGTGCACGGTGAGCAGGTTCACCGCGTCGGCGTCGGGATCGGCTTCGGCCACCGGCGGGTCGTCCCCCGCCGCGATCAACTCGCGCAGGTGCTGCACAAACTCCGGGACCCGGTCGTAGGCGGCGATCTCCCCGTAGCGGGCCACGATATCGAAGAACTTGGCCAGGTTCTGCACCTGCGCCTCGTCGCCGGGGAGCTCCGAGGTGGCCAGCCGCCGGATGTAGCCCGTGCGTGAGACCAGGTAGGTGTAGAGCACCCGGCCGGTGGGGTGGTCCTTCATCAGCCGGCGCATCTCGTCCAGGTCGTCCAGCAGGCGGGCCAGCGCGGCGCGAGTCTCGGGGCTGATTTCCTCGGCCAAATCAGGGTAGTTGTCCAGGCGCCGGAAGATATGCTCCAGCGTGCGGTTCTTCCGGTTGGCGTAGGCCAGCGACTTGGCCAGGTCGTTCGGGTCGAGCAGGTACAGCGGGGAGATCCCCAGGTAGTAGAGGCTGAGGTTGTCCGCGGGGTTGGCCAGGGCGCGCAGGAAGGCGATGTGGTGTGGCGGGCGATTCGGGATTACGCGAAGGA
>CAYHPT010000289.1:0-1744 GCA_964358435.1 uncultured bacterium
ACCGACTCCGCGCCGAGTTCCTTCATGTCCCCCAGCACCACCACGCGGCGGCGGCCGCCGGCGATCGCATCCAGAACGTCCAGCGCCGCGCGCACCGAGCGCGGGCTGGCGTTGTAGGTGTCGTTGAGGATGAGGAGGTCACCCGCCTCCTCCACCTGCAGGCGCTTTGACGGCGGGGCGGCCTGCTCCAGGCCGGCGCGCACCGCGTCGACCGGCACCCCCAGGACCATCCCCACGGCCGCGGCGGCCAGCGCGTTGGCCACGTTATGGCGCCCGGCCAAAGGCAGAGTGATCTCCGCGGCCTCCGCCCCCACGACGAGGTGGAACGGGGAACTCCGGCCGGTGGCCCTAATCCGGTCCGCGCGGATATCAGCGTCCGCGGAAAGTCCAAAGCGAAGGACACGGCACCGCGCCAGGGATGACAGCCGCCCGCTCCACGGATCGTCGGCATTCAGGATGGCCACGCCGTCGGGCGGCAGGCCCGCCACGAGTTCGCCCTTGGCCTCGGCGATGCGCTCCACCGACCCGAGCAGTCCCACGTGGGCCTCGCCGACATTGGTCACCACGCCGATGCGCGGCCGGGCGATCTCCACGAGGTCGCGGATCTGTCCCCGCCCGCGCATCGCCATCTCGATCACGATGACCTGCGTCTCGGGGGTGGCGCGTAGGAGGGTCAACGGGACGCCGATCTCCGCGTTCCAGGATTCCTCCGAGCGCACGATCCGGAAGCGCTGCTCCAGGACCGCCGCCGTCAGCGCCGCCACCGTGGTCTTGCCGACACTCCCGGTGATGCCCACGACCTCCGCCGTGAGGTACTGCCGGTGCCGCGCCGCGATCGCGCCGAGGGCGCGGAGCGTGTCTCCCACGAGTAGCACCGGCACACGGGGATCGAGCGGCCCCTCCGGCAGCGTCGCGGCCACCACTCCCACGGCCTGCCGCGCCACCGCGTCCGGGATGAAGCGATGCCCGTCGGTGTTGGGCCCGCGCAGCGCCACGAAGAGATCACCCGGCTGCATCGTGCGGGTGTCGGTGGAGACCGCGCGCACCCACAGTGAGGCGAGAACGCCTTCATCCAGCGGGGGATGCACCCGCGCGCCGGTGGCCTGCGCGACGTCGGCCAGGGAGAGGATGCCCCGGCCGGTCACCGCGCGGCGCTCCCCAGGCGGGTCCGCAGGGCCTCCCGGGCGACAACACGGTCGTCGAAGGGATGGCGCACCCCCTGGATCTCCTGGTAGGGTTCGTGTCCCTTGCCGGCAATGACCACGATATCGCCCGGGGCCGCGGCAGCGATGGCGCGGTTTATCGCGGCCCGGCGGTCGGGCTCTACCTCAAACCGCCCGCGCCGCACCTTGGCCGTGGCCCGAATCCCCTGCAGGATCTCCTCGATGATCGCCCGCGGCTCTTCGCTACGCGGGTTGTCGGAGGTGACGATCGCCAGGTCGGCCAGCTGCACCGCGAGGCGTCCCATCACCGGACGCTTCGTCCGGTCCCGGTCGCCACCGCAGCCGAAGACGACGAGGACGCGCTTGCGGGTGATCTGCCGTGCGGTGCGGAGCACGTTCTCCAGGCCGTCGGGCGTGTGCGCGTAGTCCACGATGACGGCGAACTCCTGCCCTTCGCGTACGGGCTCGAAGCGGCCGGGCACGCCGCGCACCGTCTCCAGCGCCGCCGCCCCGACCTCCAGCGGGACGTGCAGCGCCATCCCGGTGGCCAGCGCGGCCAGCGCGTTGGCCACGTTGAAGGC
>CAYHPT010000290.1:0-1714 GCA_964358435.1 uncultured bacterium
GCCACGCCGGTGAGGTCCTTGGGTGCGAGGCGCGCCTGCGCCATCATCGCCTGGTACGCCGACGCTCCGCCGTGTCCCACCGACGAGTAGAGCAGCGCGGCGGCAAAAATGAGAGGAGCGAGCCACACTAGATCAGGCGCAGGTCCTCTCCCGCCCGTTTGAAGGAGTCCAGCGCGCGCTCCAGATGCTCCCGCGTGTGCCCGGCCGTGACGATGGTGCGCACCCGCGCCTTCCCTCGCGGAACCGTGGGGAAGGCGATCCCCAGGGCGAAGACGCCGTGGTCGAAGAGCCTGTCGGAGAGCTGCATCGCCTTGGCCTCGTCGCCGACGATGACCGGTGTAATCGGGGTCTCGCTGATGCCGGTATCGAAGCCGAGCCGCTTCAGCCCTTCCTTAAAGAAGCGCGTGTTCTCCCAGAGGCGGGCGATCAGCCCTTCGTCCTCCTGCACCAGCCGTATCGCCGCCAGCGCCGAGGCCGCCACCGAGGGGGGGTGCGACGTGGAGAAGAGCAGCGGGCGGGCGCGGTGGATCAGGTAATCCACCAGCGTCTCGCTGCCGGCCACGTACCCGCCCAGCCCGGCGAACGCCTTCGACAGCGTCCCCACTTGGATGTGCACGCGGCCGTGCAGGTTGAAGTGGTCGATCGTGCCGCGGCCCTGCCGCCCCAGCACGCCGCTGGCGTGGGCGTCATCCACCATCATGACCGCGCCGAACTCCTCCGCCGCGGCGACCAGGTCGGGCAAGGGTGTGATATCTCCGTCCATGCTGAAGACCCCGTCGGTGATCAACAGCAGCCGCCGCGCCCCCGGCGATTCCCGCAGCAGCTGCCGCGCCGCCTCCACGTCCCGGTGCGGGTAGATCTTCTTTATCGCCCCGGAGAGGCGCGCCCCGTCGATGATGCTGGCGTGGTTGAGCTCATCGCTGACGATGATGTCCTCTTTGCCCAGCACCGCCGAGACCGTCCCGGCGTTGGCGGTGAACCCCGACTGGAAGAGCAACGTCGCCTCCGTGCGCTTGAAGCGGGCGAGTTCCGCCTCCAGTTCCCGGTGGATCGCCATGTTCCCCGCGATGGTGCGCACCGCGCCGGGGCCGACCCCCAGGTCGTCGATGGCGCGGCGGGCCGCGTCCTTTAACCGCGGGTGGTTGGCCAGGTTCAGATAGTTGTTGGAGCAGAGGTTGATGACCTCGCGGCCGTCGTAGACCGCCACCGGCGCCTGCGGTCCCGTCAGCAGCCGCGGCCAGCGGAAGAGCCCGCGCGCCTTCAGGTCCTGTAGTTCGTCATCCAGATAGGCCAGGGGGTTGGTCACACTTTTCATCACGTCGCCTCCCCTCGCGCCGCCAGCAGCAGGATCACCTTCCCGGCCGAGCCGGCGCGGAGCAGCGCAAAGGCCTCCGCAAAACGTTCCAGGGGCAGCCGGTGCGTGATGATTGGGCGGATATCCAATCCGCGACGCAGCAGTGATGTGGCCTGCTCCCACGTCTGCCACATCCGGCGGCCGAAGACCCCCTGCAGGTGCACCATCTTGAAGATGATGTCGTTGGTCAGGTCAATCTCCACGGGGCGCGAGGGCAGCCCCAGCAGCGACATCCACCCGCCGCTGCGCAGCGCGCGCAGCCCGTCCCGGATGCCGGCGGGGTGGCCGGACATCTCCAGGACGACGTCCACACCCTCCCCCCCGGTCGCTTCCCGCAGCCGCGCGGGCACGTCGTCCACT
>CAYHPT010000291.1:0-1709 GCA_964358435.1 uncultured bacterium
CAGATCCTCGCAAAGGTGTCCAGATGTAAGGCAACTTTGGAGACACTACACTAGGGGAACTGCGGCTGATCACCGCCGCGGATCTGCGCCGCCTGGTGCCTATGGCGGATGCGATCGAGTTGGTGCGGGCGGCCTTCATCCATCTGTCGCGCGGCGAGGCGGAGGTGCCGCTGCGGGTGCCCGTGCACGGAGAGGAGGGGGGCATCGCCCTCTACATGCCCGCTGCCGTGCCGCCGCTGCGCGCGCTGGGGGCAAAGGTGGTGAGCGTCTTTCCCGCCAACCCGGCGCGCGGCCTGCCCACCATCACCGCAGTCGTGCTCATCCAGGATCCGGCCACCGGCGCGCCGTTGGGTTTGATCGAGGGCGCCTCGCTCACGGCGCTGCGGACCGGCGCGGCCGGCGGCCTCGCGG
The DNA here is from genome assembly GCA_964358435.1 of uncultured bacterium. GTDB lineage: Bacteria > Sysuimicrobiota > Sysuimicrobiia > Sysuimicrobiales > Humicultoraceae > Humicultor. The sequence continues at coordinate 412 of CAYHPT010000291.1, forward strand.
CCCAACTGTTGAGCCGGCAGGAAGCCCAGATCTGCGCCCTCTTCGGGGCCGGGATCCAGGGCCGGACCCAACTGGAGGCGGTGTGCACGGTCCGCCACATCACCCAGGTCCGTGTCGTCGATCGCGATGCGCCGCGGGCGACGGCATTCGCCGAATGGGCCCGCGCTCAACCGTGGATCAAGGGCGCCACGGTCCTGCGCGCGGCGTCTCCCGCGCTGGCGGTGCGCGGGGCCGACATCATCGTCACGGCGACGACCAGCTCGACCCCTGTCGTGCCGACTGCGGAGGTAGCGCCCGGGGCTCACCTGACCCTCATCGGCGCCTTCACGCCTCAGACCCGGGAGGTGGATGCCGAGTTGGTCGCACGGGCCATCGTGGTGGTGGACTCGCGGGCAGGCTGCCTGGCCGAGGCCGGGGACCTGTTGATGGCCATTGCCGAGGGACGCTTTGCGCCGGAGCGGATTCACGCCGAGATCGGTGAGATCGCAGCGGGCGAGCGTCCCGGCCGCCGCGACCCGGCCGAGGTCACCCTCTTCAAGTCCGTGGGGACGGCCGCCCTCGACGTCGCGGTGGGCGCCGCGGCGGTGCAGCGCGCGGCGGAGGCGGGCGCCGGACAGGTGGCCCGTCTCTTCGGCACCGAGTAGGCCGGACATCCTGCCGATGGCGAGCCGCGTGTGATGAGAGGGTTCCCGGGCGCCAGAGCGGCGCTGCTTACCGCAGTTCTCGTCGTGCTCACCGCCGCCTGCGGACCGCAGGGTCGCTCCGCGGCCCCCGCGCCCACGCCCACCCGGCCGGTCCTGAAGATCGCCATCCAGAGCCCTCTCTCGGGCGACCGGGCGGTGCTGGGGTCGGCCATCCGCAACGGCGTCCAGCTGGCCGTGGAGCAGCGCGCGGACCGGATTGCCGCGCTGGGATTCGACGTCAAGGTGATACCCTTCGACGACCGGGCCAGGCGGGAAGTGGGCCTCGCCAATGCGGAGCAGATTGTCGCCGACCCCGACGTCCTGCTGGTGATCGGGCACCTCACCTCGAACGCCGCCGTGCCCGCCTCCGAGGTCTACCACCGCGCGGGCTTGGCGATGATCTCCCCGGCGAACTCTGACCCGCAATTGACCGACCGCGGTTTTGACACGGTCTCGCGGGTGATCGGGCGGGACGACGTCCAGGGTGCGGCGGCGGCCGAGTTCGCCGCTGCCGAGCTAAAGGCCAGGCGCGTCTTCATCGTGCACGACGGCTCGCCCGCCGGGCGGGCCGTCGCGGCCGCCGTACGCGCACGGGCCCGCGGCACGGGGCGGGGC
>CAYHPT010000292.1:0-1702 GCA_964358435.1 uncultured bacterium
GTCGCCCTGCTCATTCCCGCCATCGTCCTGTTCATGCGCGGCATCTGGCTGCACTATCGGGACGTGGCGCGGCAATTGACGCTGGAGGGGGTCCGCCTGCCGGCGGCGATGCTGCACCACAAGGTGGTGGTCCCCGTTGCCGGGATCAACCGGGGCGTGATCCCGGCGCTGCGCTACGCGAAGTCCCTGAGCCAGGATGTGACCGCCGTGATGGTGGACATCGACCCACGAGAGACCGCGGAGGTGCGCACGAAGTGGGAGCGCTGGGGCATGGGGGTCCCGTTGAAAGTTCTGGAGTCGTCCTACCGCTCGGTGCTGCGGCCGTTCCTGCAGTACCTGGACGAGCTGGAGTGGGAGGTGGGCTTCGACCAGCAACTCACCGTCGTCCTGCCCGAGTTCGTACCCTCCCGCTGGTGGCACTTCCTGCTGCACAACCAGAACGCGTTCATGATGAAAGCGGCTCTGTACTTCCGCCGCCGGCAGGGGACGCGGGTCACCGTGGTCAGCGATGTCCCCTACTACCTCGCCGAGGAGAAGGCCGAGGAGCCTAGCCGCTTCTGGGCCGCGCCCTCCATGCTCGACCGCTCGTTCCGGACTATGGTCGCGCTCCTGGTCGTGGTCGTGGGCGGATTTATCCTGGCACTGGTTCTGCACTGGCCGCCGATCTTCCAAGTGATCTTCGGACTCGCCGCGTTGGTGCTGCTGGGCCTGACGGTCGGCCTGCTGTTTCTGCGCACGCTCTTCGCCTAGCGGTTCCCGGCGCGCGTCCGCCTAAGGTACACTCAAAGGGATGCAGCGCGACTTCTTCTCCGTCCTGCTGATCATCCTCCAGCTGGTTTACCTGGAGGGCATCCTCTCCATTGATAATGCGGCAGTGCTGGGGGCGATGGTCTCGCACCTGCCCCGGCACGATCCGATCCCCTGGCCGCGCTTCCTTCGCTTCCTGCACAGACCCATCCACCGCCTGCTCGGCGGGCAGCGTCCGGCGGCGCTAAAGGTCGGGCTGCTCGGCGCCTACCTCGGTCGGGGCCTGATGCTCTTCATCGCCACGTGGGTCATCCAGAACCGCTGGCTGCTGTTGCTCGGCGGCCTCTACCTAATCAAGCTCGCCGTCGACCACCTGGGGGAAACACCGGCGGAAGCGCGCGCGGCCGTCGCGGAAGCGCGCGGGGAGCCACTGCCCAAGATGAGACGCACCTTCTGGTCGGTGGTGCTGGCCGTGGAACTAGCCGACCTGGCCTTCAGCCTGGACAATGTCGTCGCCGCGGTGGCGCTCTCGCGGGAGTTCTGGGTGGTGATGACCGGCGTGGCGCTGGGCATCGTCACCATGCGCTTCGCCGCCGGCATCTTCGTCTACCTGATCGGACGCTACCGGGTGCTGGAGGCGGCGGCGTACCTGCTGGTGCTGAGCATCGGTCTGGGGCTGGTCGTCGAGGATGCCTTCGCCTGGTTCGGCTATCACGTCCGCCCCACGGACGTGCAGCGGTTCCTCATCTCGTTCTCGATCCTGGTGCTGACGCTCGCGTACGGCCGCAGCACGGCCTTCCAGCGCCTGGGCCGCCGGTTGATCTGGGTGAAGCGGGTGCTCGGGTACGTCGACCTCCTTTTCATCTACGCGTTGAAGCCGCTCTCCTGGGCGGTGAGCGGTCTGCTGGCGCTCGTACGGGCGGTGGCGCACACGATCCCCGGGTCTCGTCCGCAG
>CAYHPT010000293.1:0-1679 GCA_964358435.1 uncultured bacterium
TTTCGATGCGGCACAGAGGCGCATCCACGGCCAGGTGACGGCAAAGCGCCTCAAGGTCGGCGGGACCGGATCCTGTGATGCGGACCGACGGCCCCTCCTGCCGCACCATCCACACCCGGTCGCGGAACACGCCAACTGCCGCGCCGTCACGGACGGTCCAACGGAAGACCTGCCCGCACTCCAGCGTGCGGCGGAGATTGTACCGGGGGTCAACACTGACGACGGCGGTGTGCGGCTGAGCGGCGCCGCGCAGCCGGACGCGCTCGACGGACGGCGACGCGACCGCCGCGGCAGGCGTTCCGGCGTCAGAGCGCAAACGGATCGGCGGCATCGAGAATGCGCTGCGACCAGCTCTCCATGCGGGGGCGGACCTCCCGCACCTCGGCGGCCGTGGCCAGGCGGCCGCTCAGGCGGTCTTCCTCCCGCACCCGCACCGCCGGGTCTTCCGTTTCGACCACGTACACGACGCCGAAGTGCACCCGGCTGACCGGCGTGTCGTCCTCGTTCAGGACGCCGACCGGCCTCGCCCGCCACCCGTTCGCGATCACCAGTTCCTCGTGCAGTTCGCGCTCGAGCCCGGCCGCCAGCAGGTCCTGTGCACCGTTGGTGTCCTCGCGGGCGATGTGCCCGCCAACGCCGATGGAGTAGAGCCCGTGCAGCCGCTGCTCTCCGCCCCGGGTGGACCGCTGGAAGAGGAAGATCCAGTCGCGGTGCCGGATGATCAGGTAGGGGATGATCTGCTTGAGCGCGGGTTCCTCTTCGACATCGCCGCGCCGGCGGAACTCCCCGTGCTGCCGAATGCGGTCCACGTAGGCGTCCACTCCGCCCGCGGAAAAGCCGTCGAGCCCTTCGGGCGGGAGGAGCCGACCGCGCGGCACGACCAGGATGAGTTCATCCAGTTCCATGCGAGATCCTCACGGCGGGTCGTCCGGGTCGGCGAATGCCGCTTCGATGGCCGCCTCCTCAGAAGGAGGCGCCGCCGGAAAGACCGCCCGCAGCAGCGGCGGGGTGATCACCGTGGTGGCCAGCACCATGATCACCATGATGGCAAAACCGCGCTCCGTTAACAGCCCGGTCTGCAGACCGACCGCGGCGATGATCAACCCCACCTCGCCCCGGCTGATCATCCCCACGCCGATGCGCAGGGCCTCCGGTCCCGTGAAGCCCGCCAGCCGCGCCCCCGCGCCGCACCCGATGACCTTCCCTGCCACCGCCGCCAGGATGATCAAAAGGGCCAGCGGGATGTCCTGCGCCGCCAGCGCACGGGCGTTGGTCTGAAGGCCGATGCTGACGAAGAAGATGGGTACGAGCAACGCATAGGTGAACGCCTTCAGACGGTGTTCCACCTCGTGGCGGTACCCCGCCTGGGCGACGAGGACCCCGGCGAGATACGCCCCGGTGATCGCGGCCACACCCCCCAGCGCCTCCGCGCTCCAGGCATACGCGAGCACGGCGATCAGCGTCGCCGCGAGCAGCCCTTCACTCACCGGGGCCCGCTCCGCGCGACCGAGCGCCGGCCGGAAGAAACGTCCCAGCAGGATCGCCACAACAAAGAACGCGGCCATGCGCAGCAGGACGCCGCCCACGCTGGCGAAACCGCCGCCGCCCGCCAGGCTCACGGCGACAAACACCGCCAGCACCACCAGGGCGATCACGTCGTCTACCACCGCGGCCCCGAG
>CAYHPT010000294.1:0-1678 GCA_964358435.1 uncultured bacterium
GCGTCGGAAGATCACGGAACTCTCCACCCTGGCCGAGGTGAGCCGGACCCTGACGTCGCCCCTGTACCTGGAGGAGATGCTGCGGGTCATCGCCGAGATGGCCACGCGGCTGATGCGCGCCGCGCGCTGCGTCATCTTCCTCCTGGACGAGGAGACGGGCCGCCCGGTCGCCACCGCCGCCCACGGCGGGGAGGAGCCGGCGGACCTGGCGCCGCTGCTGCCACTGGCGGAAGAGGCCCTGCGCGAAGGACGGACGGCGGCGATTCCAGATCTGCGGGAACGGCTGCCGGAGGCCACCGTGCGCGCGGCGCTGGTCGTCCCCCTGACCGTGCGGGGCAAAGCCATCGGCGCCTTCCTGGTGGCGCGCGGCCGCGCCCACACCTGGACGGCCGAAGAGGTGGAGCGCCTGACGACGCTGGCGCACCAGACGGCGCTGGCCATCGAGAACAGCACGCTGGTCGTCCGCTCGGTCCTGGTCCGGGAGATGCACCACCGCGTCAAGAACAACCTGCAGACCATCGCCATGCTCCTGCGGCTGCAGGCGCGCGGCGACCGGCCGATCAGCGGCCGCGAAGTCCTCACCGAGACGGTCAACCGGATCCTCAGCATCGCCGCCGTGCACGAGATCCTCTCCGTGGAAGGCTTTCGCCTGATCAACGCCCGCCAGCTGGTAGAGCGGGTGGCGCGCGCGGTCACCGCGACCATGCTGGACGACCCGACGCGCGTGACGGTGGCGGTGGAGGGCGACGACCTCTACCTGCCGTCGCAACCCGCCACCTCGCTGGCCCTCGCCGTGAACGAACTGGTGCAGAACGCCATCGAGCACGCCTTCCCCGAGCGCCGGGGCCGGATCGCCATCCGGCTGGGCCACCGGGACGGCCAGTGCTTCATCGAAGTGGAAGACGACGGCGTGGGGATGCGGCCGACGGCGTCCGGCGAGGAGTCGCTCGGGCTGCAGATCGTCCGCGCCCTGGCCACCGAGGACCTGCACGGCGCCCTGACCCTGGAGAGCGGCGCGGGCACCCGGGTGGTCATCACCTTCCCCCGCCCGGAGATGCCGTGAGCCTGCGCATCGTCATCGCCGACGACGAAGCGGTCATCCGCATGGGCCTGCGGGCCATGCTGGAAGAGCGCGGGTACGCCGTGGTCGGCGAGGCGGCGGACGGCCGGCGGGCTGTCGAACTGGTGGAGAAACTCCGGCCGGATCTAATCTTCCTGGACATCAAGATGCCCGGCCTGGACGGGCTGGCCGCGGCGGAGCAGGTGGCCGCGGCGCACCGCGTGCCCGTGATCATCCTCACCGCCTATGGAGACCGCGCCCTGATCGACCGGGCGCGAGAGACGGGGGTGATGGGCTACTTGATGAAGCCGCTGCGGGAGGCGGACCTGGAGCCCGCGATCCAGGTGGCCCTGGCGCGGTACCGCGACCTGCAGGCCCTGGCGGAGGAGGTCACGGACCTGCAGGACGCCCTGGAGACGCGCAAACTGGTGGAGCGGGCCAAGGCGGCCTTGATGCAGCGCCTGGGGCTCTCCGACGAGGAGGCCTACCGGCGGATCCAGACGGCCAGCCGGGCCGCCCGGCGCCCGATGCAGGAGGTGGCCCGCGAGGTCCTCGCGGGCAGAAATCTCCCTTGACGCCGGGCGGATTCCTGCTACATTCCTGATTAAGTAAGCCGCA
>CAYHPT010000295.1:0-1674 GCA_964358435.1 uncultured bacterium
CCTCGCCGAATCTGTCTCATGAAATGGGGAGCAGAGCAAGGCCAGTCAGCATCGCCGCCAGGGTTCGCGGGACGTACCGACGCGGCAGCGCCCGCAGAATCCCGCAGGCGTCCTCCACGCTAAGCCCGTCCGACGGGCGCCCGGGAGCGCTAATGACCTGTGCCCGTCGCGCCCTGGACATTGGCTACAAACTGGCTACATGGGGACGGGGAAATGACCAGCCTGTTACCCACCACAGCCCGAGTCGTGAAGCGTTGAACGCCCGGGGCGTCAGGGCCGGGGCCCGGCTATCTGGTTCCGGCGGTAGATGACCTCCCCCGCACAGACGGTCAACTCCACGTGTAACGCCTCATCCAGCACGACGAGATCGCCATCGGCGCCTGGAGCAAGGCGCGCCTGTGCGGGTAGCCCGAGGATCCGCGCGGGCGTCTCCGCCGCCATGCGGACCGCGTCGCGCAGCGGCCAGCCCAGGGCGACCGCCGCGGCCACGGCGCGATCCATCGCCAGGACGCTGCCCGCGAGGGTACCGTCGGCCAGCCGGGGAGCGGTCCCGTCATACGTAACGTCACGACTCCCCAGCCGGTACCGCCCGGGCGGCGCGCCGGCGGCGGCGATCGCGTCGGTGACCAGCACGGCCCGGTCCGGCCCCAGGAGGCGGCACGCCAGCCGCGCCGCCCCGGAGTGCACATGCACGCCGTCCAGGATCAGGCTGGCGCCCACCCGCGTGTCCTCGAGCACGGCGCCGACGACGCCGGGCTCCCTATGATGAAACGGGCGCATCGCATTGAACAGGTGCGTGACCATGGAGACGCCGCGGTCGAACGCCCGCAGCGCGGCGTCGAACCCCGCGTCAGTGTGCCCGGCCGCGACGATGATCCCCTCCCGGCGGAGGTCGTCAATGAGAGCGTCGGCGCCCGCGAGTTCCGGCGCGAGCGTCATCAGGCGCACCAGACCGTCGAACCCCTCCAGCAGCGCCCGCAGGCTCTCCCGATCGGGCGGCCGCAGGAGTGCGGGGTCGTGCGCGCCGGCGTAGGCCGGATTCAGGAAAGGCCCCTCCAGGTGCACTCCCAGGATCCGCGGACGCAGCCCGCCCGCCTGTCCGATGACCTGCAATGCGCGCCGGACGGCCTCGGGGCCGGCGGTGACGAGCGTGGGGAGGAAAGCCGTCACCCCGGTCTCAGCCAGGTGGCGGGCCGCCGGCTGTAGGTCCTCCGGCGACCGGACGCTGAGGAAGTCCACCCCCGCGGCCCCGTTGACCTGCAGATCTATGAACCCCGGTGCCAGGGTGCAGCGAGGGAAGCGATGGGACACGGCGCCGACGGATGCGGGAGGATCAGCCGGTCCTCCGCGCACCGCCGTGATGCGGCCCTCTTCCACTATGACGTGCCCGGGGGTAAGGTCCCCGTCGGCCGCCAGCACGCGGCCGGCCTCGATGATCAACTTCGAGGCCATCGCTAGCGGGTCCGGGTGACCTTGCGCAGCCCGCGGGGCTGGTCCGGGTCGATACCCCGGAGGACCGCCAGATGGTACGCTAGGAGCTGCGCCGGCACGATGGCGGGAATCGGAGTGAGCGCCTCAGGGATCGAGAGGCCCTCCGCGGCCAGCGGCGGCAGGGGAATCGTGACCGCGGCGCCGGGCCCGCCCGCCGGGTCATCGGTGACGGCCAGGATGTCG
>CAYHPT010000296.1:0-1663 GCA_964358435.1 uncultured bacterium
GATGCGCTGCCAGGCAAGGCCCCATGCGGCCCCACAGAAGGAGATCAGTGAATGAGCAAAGCGGGGCTGGTGCTACTGGGCGCGGCGCCCGGCGTCGCGGCGGGCTATCTGCTGTTGGCCGGCTATCTCTTGAATAAGGTCAGGCCTGTCCCGATAACCATCTTCCCCGAACCGGCGGCCGCGCCGGGCGCCGCCGTACCGCCCATGTACCTGCGCGCCACCGGCTCCGAGCCGGAGACGCCCCGCGAGCCCGTCGGCGTTTAGCCCGACCGCGGGACCGGCGGCCCTGCGGGCGGGTCACCCCGCGGGCCGAAACGCCGCGAGAACGTCAGGAAACCCGCGGCGGCCGCCGCGCTGACGGCCGAGGCCAGCAGCGTCGCCCGCACGCCCACGACATCCGCGATTACACCCACGAGCAGAAGCGGCAGCAGCGAGAGGAAGTCTCCCAGCGCCCCCTGGACGGCGAAGACACGCCCCTGCGCGTCCGGCGGCGCCTGCTCGTTCATCACCACCCGCGCGGCGACGCTGACCAGGCTGAAGGCGAACCCCAGAGGTATCGCCTGCAGCATCGTCACCGTGATGACCGACGAGACGCCCACCTCCTCCTCCACGAAACTGATGCCGAAGTCCAGGTTGGACTGGATGAAGTCCCGCACGTAGACGACGAACCCCATCCCCATCATCCCGAGGACGAATACGGCAAACCCGAAGGCGACCACACGCCACGAGCCCGCGAGGCGGATCAGCGGCGGCGCCAGCGCGAGCCCTGCCGCCGCCCCGATGGCGGCGGGAGCGGCCACGAACACGGTGTCCTCCGTCGCAATGTCCAGCACGTCCCTCGTGTACTTCGGGAGCAGGACGACCAGCACCTTCGTCAGCGCCGTCGCCGTCGTGAGGTAGACGATCGCAAGGTACGCGTGACGGTTTGTGCGAAGGATGCGGAACCCCTCCCGGGTCGCTTCCACGATGCTCATGGACGGGCGACGCACGTCCTCCTCGTGCGTGAAGCCGCTGGCCATCCAGCCCACCACGTAGGTCGCGCCGATGAACAGCGCGGCCGAGACCACGAACACGGCCTCCGTGCTGCCCAGCTTGATCAGGAACGGGGCAATGACCACCAGACCGGCGATCTGGCCCAGCATCATCGCGAACAACATCAGGGAGTTCGCTGCGGAAAGCTGGTCCTGCCGCACGACCGTGGGCACCGTCGCGGATTCAGCCGGCGAGAGGAACTGGACCACCGTAGAGGACGCCATGGCCAGGACGTAGATGTAGAACAGGTCGTCCCGGTACCAGATCAGCGCCGCCGCTATCACCGCCCGCAGGAGGTACCCGAGCGTCAGCGTGAACCGCTTGGGCAGCGCATCCGCCACGGCGCCGGCCGGTATTCCCAGGATGATAGACGGCAACGTGAACGCCACGACGAGCATCGTGCTCTTCACACTGGAATCGGTGTCCTCCACGACGAGGATCAACAGGGCGTAGAGCATGGCGTTGTACGCCGTCTGCCCCAGCACGCGCGATTCCAGCAGCCGCCGGAAGCGCGGATTGGCGAGGAGGCGCACGTCTTCCGGCTGCACGGCCATGGCCCAATGCTAATCCGGGACCGGTGGGCTGGCAAACGGCCGAACCGTTGGTGCACACGGCGCGTTATTAGAGTGAG
>CAYHPT010000297.1:0-1653 GCA_964358435.1 uncultured bacterium
CGACGACCCGCGCGCCCGCCTGATCATCGCCGACGGCATCCAGTTCATGCGCGAGGCCTCCGACACCTTTGACGTGATTCTGGTGGACTCGACTGACCCCCAGGGGCCGGCGGTGGGACTGTTCGGCGAACCGTTCTACGCGGACGCACGGCGGCGCCTGCGTCCCGGGGGCCTCATCGCGGTGCAGAGCGGCTCGCCGCTCTATCAGCAGGACCTCATCCGCATGGTGCAGACCAACATGGGGAAGGTCTTCCCGCACATCGCCACGTACCTGGCCACCGTGCCGACCTACCCCGGCGTGATCTGGTCCTTCACCCTCGGGGCGACCGGGGACGATCCGGCGCGGGTCTCGGAGGAGGATGTCGCGCGGCGCACGGCGGGCTTTGGTCTGCAGTACCTCACACCGGCGATCTTCCACGCCGCCTTCGCCCTGCCGCCGTTCATCGCCCGCGCCCTGGGGAACGCGGGGTAGGCGGCGTGTTTCTGGCGGCGCGCTCCTCCCTCCCGCCGGAATCACGCCCCGCGGCCACTCTGCTCGGGGTGCCCTATGACCGCACGGCTTCGTTCCGCCGCGGCGCGCGCTTTGGGCCCGCGGGGATCCGCTGGGCCTCGCAGTCCATCGAATCGTACAGTCCGACGCTCGACCGCGACCTGGAGGACCTCGTCCTGGTCGACGCCGGCGATCTGCCGATCGAGAATCTGCCCCCCGAGGTAATGGTCGCAGAGGTTTCCCGCGCCGCGACGGGGGCGACGGGTCTGCCCGTGCTCCTCGGTGGTGAGCACACGGTGACCGCTGGCGCGGTGCGGGCGCTCGCCGCCCGCCATCCCGACCTGCACGTGCTCGTTCTGGACGCCCACCTGGATCTGCGCGAGGAGTACGACGGCACACGCTGGTCTCACGCCTGCACGACTCGCCGCCTGATCGACGACGTCGGCGAGCAGCGAATCGCGGTGTTGGGAGTCCGCTCCGGGGCGCGCGAGGAGTTTGCGGCCGCGCGCGGGCTGCTGGCCGCGGAGCGCCGGCTCACCCTCGGCCGCGAGTTGTGGTCACGTCTGGAAGGCCGTCCGCTCTACCTCTCAGTGGACATCGACGTGCTGGATCCCTCCGCTGCGCCGGGGACCGGGAATCCGGAGCCGGACGGCCCGACGGCGCGGGACTTCTTTGATCTGCTCCGGGTGCTGGCGCCATTGCGGGTCGTGGGGCTGGACGTGGTCGAGGTGGCGCCGCCCTATGACCCTGCCGGGCAGACCGCCGTCCTCGCGGCGATGATCGTGCGCGAAGCCCTGCTCACCTGGGCCGCCTCAGGCGGGCGGCCCGGCTGAGTCCGGCAGTTCACCGCTCCAGTCCCGAAGTATCGCGTCTCCGCGGGAAACGCCGCCCAGACGGTATGGCCGATCCGGTCGGGCGCGTCCTTCTCCCGCCACTCGAACTCGGCGATGGCGTCCTTCGACTCGATGCCCAGATGCTGCCGGTACCACGCCGCCAGGGCAGCGGGGTCACGCGCCTTGAAGAAGATGCCGCCGATGCCGGTCACCCGCTCCATGATCCCTCCTCATACCGTCCCCCCACCTGGCAGACGCGCAGCGCATTCCCGCCCGACCCAGCCTCGTTTCGGCGCTACGGAAACAGCGAGTCCCACTGGTTGGCCACGG
>CAYHPT010000298.1:0-1629 GCA_964358435.1 uncultured bacterium
GCGCGGCGAGGTCCGCCTGCAGTCCCCGGAGTTCGAACCGGTGGAGGCGGGTGAAGAGGAGACCTGGCATACCGGCCGCCTCGTGCCCATCTACCCGGCGACCGAGGGGCTGTCGCAGCGGGGGCTACGTGCGCTGGTGCGCACCGCCCTCACCCGGCACGCCGCGGAGGTGGAGGACATCCTGCCGGAGGCGCTGCGCACCGGCCGCCGGCTGCCGCCGCAGCACGACGCCCTCTGGGCGCTGCACTTCCCCGAAACGATGGAGGGGCAGCAGGCTGCGCGGCGCCGCCTGGCCTTCGAGGAATTGCTCGTGCTGGAACTGGGGCTGCTGTTGCGTCGCCGGGCGACCGGGCAGACGGCCCGGCCCTTCCACTATGCGCCCGGCCCGCTCGTGGATCGCTTCATCGCCACACTACCCTACCCGCTGACCGCGGCCCAGCAGCGGGCCATCGGGGAGATCGCCGCAGACTTGCGCGGGCCGCACCCGATGAGCCGGCTGCTGCAGGGGGACGTGGGGTCGGGGAAGACGATCGTCGCGGTGGCGGCGCTACTCGTCTGCGTGCAGGGTGGCTATCAGGGCGCGCTGATGGCCCCTACGGAGATCCTCGCGGAGCAACACTACCTGACCGTTCGGCCGCTGGTGGAGTCCCTCGGCGTGCGCGTGGCGCTTTTGACCGGCGGGCGCAGCGCGGCGGAGCGGGCGAAGATCCGGGAGGCGGTCCGCCGCGGCGAGGTGGACATCGCCATCGGCACGCACGCCCTGATTGAAGAAGAGGTCGGCTTCGCACGGCTGGGGCTGGTTGTCGTGGACGAGCAGCACAAGTTCGGCGTGATGCAGCGGGCGCGCCTGCGGCGCAAGGGATTCGCGCCGGACGTCCTGGTGACGACCGCCACGCCGATCCCGCGGACGCTGGCCCTGACGCTCTACGGCGACCTCGATGTCACCGTGCTCGACGAACTCCCGCCGGGGCGCCGGCCCGTGGTCACCTACTGGCGCCAGGCTCTCGCCCGCCCGAAGGTCTACGAGTTCCTGCGCCGGCAGATCGAGGAGGGACGGCAGGCCTACGTGGTCTGCCCGCTGATCGAGGACTCGGAGAAACTGCAAGCGAAGGCCGCGGGGCAGCTGGCGGAAGAGCTGCAGCGGGAACACTTCGCCGGTCTGACCGTGGGGCGACTGCACGGGCGGATGCCGGCGGAGGAGAAGAATCGGGTGATGGACGCGGTGCGCGCCGGCCGGATCCACGTCCTGGTGGCAACCACGGTGATCGAGGTGGGCATCGACATCCCCAACGCCTCGGTGATGGTGATCGAGGACGCGGACCACTTCGGTCTGGCACAATTGCACCAGCTGCGGGGGCGGGTCGGGCGCGGCGGGCACCGTTCTTACTGCATTCTCATCGCCTCGCCCGTCACCGCCGAGGGGCGGCGGCGCATGGAGGTCATGGTGGCCACCGGGGATGGGTTCCGCATCGCCCAGGAGGACCTGCGGCTACGCGGCCCCGGCGAGATCCTGGGCACCCGGCAGCACGGGCTGCCCGACCTGCGGGTGGCCGACCTGCTCGTGGACCTTCCTCTTTTAGAGGAAGCGCGGGACGTTTCGGACGATGGTTTGACGATCGTAGGCTGGGG
>CAYHPT010000299.1:0-1610 GCA_964358435.1 uncultured bacterium
ATGGCCTACGTCCTGGCGACGGGCCGGCTGTGGTTCCGCGTCCCCGAGACGATGCACATCCTGTTGCGCGGCACGCTGCCCAGCGGCGTCGGATGGAAGGACGTCATCCTCCACCTGGCCGGTCGCATAGGAGCCGACGGGGCGCAATACCGGGCGTTGGAGTTCGGCGGGCCGGCGCTCGCGGCGATGGGCGTGGGCGGCCGGCTGACGATGGCCAACATGGCCGTGGAGCTCGGCGCCAAGTTCGGTCTCTTCCCCGCCGACGCCGTGACGGTCGAGTACCTGGCCGGGCGCGGAGTCGAGGCCGCGTCCCTGGGGCCGGATGAGGATGCCGTCTACGGCGAGACGTTCTCCCTCGATCTTGCGGATCTTGAGCCGCAGGTGGCGCTGCCGCACGCCGTCGATCGTGTCCAGCCCGTCACGGCGGTGGAGGACGTGCCCATCGATCAGGCTTTCATCGGCTCGTGCACGAACGGCCGGGTGGAAGATCTCCAGATCGCCGCGGAGTACCTGGCGGGACGTCACGTCCATCCCCATACGCGGCTGATCGTGGCGCCGGCCTCCCGCGCCGTGGAGCGTGAGGCGATGGAGCGCGGCATCCTGACCACGCTCCTGGATGCCGGCGCCGTGCTGCTGCCGCCGGGGTGCGGGCCGTGCTTCGGCGGCCACCAGGGCCTGCTGGCCCCGGGCGAGCGCTGCATCGGGACGCACAACCGGAACTTCGCCGGCCGGATGGGCAGCGCCGAGGCGGAGATCTACCTGGCCTCGCCCGCCACCGTCGCCGCCAGCGCCCTGTTCGGGCGCATCACCGATCCCCGCCGCGTGGAGCGGAGCCTCCGCTATGCCATCCGTTGAGACGGCCCCCGCGGGGGGGATCCGCGGCCGGGCCTGGCTGTTCGGCGACGACATCAACACCGACCTGCTGGCCCCCGGGGCTTATGCGGTTGCGCCCCTGGTGGAGCGCGTGCGGCACACGCTGGAGGCGGTCAACCCCCGCTTCGCCGGCGAGGTCCGCCCGGGGGACGTGCTGATCGCCGGCGCCAACTTCGGCTGCGGCAGCAGCCGGGAGCATGCCCCGGAGGCCTTGAAGGCGCTGGGGGTCGGCTGCGTGGTCGCCGAGTCCCTGGCCCGCATCTTCCTGCGCAACGCGGTGGCCATCGGCCTCCCCGTGCTGGTCTGTCCCGGGGTCACGGCGGCGTTTGCGCAGGGCGACCCTGTGCAGGTGGACCTCGCCACCAGCCGCGTCACCAACCTGCGCACGGGGACGGTGCTGCCGGCCAGTCCGCTGCCGCCGTTGATGCAGGACCTGCTGGCCGCGGGCGGCGTGCTCCCGACGCTGCGGCGGCTGGCGGCGAGCCAGGCGGTGGCCCACGGATGGGTCGATGATCTGGAATCCTGATTACGAGCAGATCGCCCGGCCGGCCCTGCGCCGGCTGCAACTGGAGCGCCTGCGCACCGTCGCGGCCCGCGTCTATGCGCGGCTCCCGTTCTACCGGGAGATGTTCGATGCGCGCGGACTCCACCCCGATGCCATCACCTCGCTCGACGACCTAGCGCGACTGCCCTGCACCACTAAGAGCGACCTGCGCCGCCTCTACCCGTTCGGTCTG
>CAYHPT010000300.1:0-1585 GCA_964358435.1 uncultured bacterium
AGGATGAAGTCCAACTCGTCCACGATGGCGTAGTAGAGGTCGCCCAGGACCACGTCCTCCACCCGCAGCACCATGTTGTCGCGCAGGTAGTCGAAACCGAACTCGTTGTTGGTGCCGTAGGTGACGTCGGCGTGGTAGGCCTCGCGCCGCGTCACCGGCCGGAAGTGGTTCAGCCGGTCGTCGTGGTGCGGGTGGGGGTCGTCGTAGGTGGGATCGTAGATCCCCGAGAACTCGTGGCCGATCGCCGCCACGCTGAGGCCGAGGGCGTGGTAGATGGGCGCCATCCACCCCGCGTCGCGCCGGCTCAGGTAGTCGTTCACGGTGACCAGGTGCACGCCGCGGCCCAGCAGCGCGTTCAGGTAGATCGGCAGGGTGGCGACCAGCGTCTTGCCTTCGCCGGTCTTCATCTCGGCGATCTTGCCCTTGTGCAGGATGGCGCCGCCCATCAACTGGACGTCGAAGTGGCGTTGGCCGATGGTGCGCTTGCTCGCCTCCCGCACCACGGCGAAGGCTTCCGGCAGCAACTCGTCTAGGGCCTCCTGGGCGGCGGCCTTCCGCGGCTCCTCCGCAACCCCGTCCAGCGCCGCGGCGATACGCGCGCGGAACTCGTCCGTCTTGGCCCGCAGCGCCGCGGCGGAGAGGCGCTCCATCTCGGGCTCAAGTTGGTTGATTTCCTGAACGATCGGCTCCAGGCGGCGGATCTCCCGCTCGCTCCCTTCGCCCAGCAGCCGACTCAGCAAACCCATGCGGCACAACTCCTCAACATGGCAATCAATTCATTATAGCGAACGCAGGAATACGTGGGTTTCGTTCCCGCGAAGGCAACGGGACTGCCCTTCATTGAAGAGATCAGGGAAGAGATCAGGAAATTTGCCGCGGGTGCCTTGCGCGACTACGGACGCCCCACCGCCAGCCAGCCGACGGGGCGGTTCACCGCGTTGAGGACGGCGCGCACGACCGCCTCCCGCGGGTCTTCGCGCACCACGGAGGAGCCGCTCAAGACCTCACCCTCCTGCCCCGCCAGGGTGATCACGACGACGGCGACCTCCCGCTCCCCCACGTGGGCCACGCTGACGGCGTCCAGGATCAGCAGGCCCGCGACGCGCAGAAAGACCTCCACCGCGCGCAGCGCGGCCTCCGCGACCAGGTCCGGCCGGGTGCGGCCGGTGTTCGGCCCGCTGGCGACGCCTTCGTAGAGGAGGCCGCGGTCTTCCAGATGCACCTTCACTTCGGTGGTATTGCGCAGCGAGGCCACAGTCAGGCCCACGTACTTCAGCCGGGACTGCGGCGGCGGGGCCTGCGCTTCGGCGGAGCGCATCGCCGCCACACGGATCTGCCGGGGGTCCACCTGCACGCCCAGCTCCGCGGCCAGTGCGGAGGCGACGTCCATGGCGATCAGTTTGGGACTGCGGTCCGCCTGCCCCAGCACGTGGACCAGTGCCAGCCCGCCGCTCTGATCGGGCTCCACCCGCACGGAGACCACGCCGCGCAGGCGGCGGACGATCTCCTCCGCGTGCTGCTGCAGCGTCTTACCCTCCCGGCGTTGCTCCACCCTGGCCCCCACCCGTGCCCCCGTGACCGGGGA
>CAYHPT010000301.1:0-1576 GCA_964358435.1 uncultured bacterium
CAGGAATTTGCGGCGGGCCGGGGTATTGAAGAACAGATCCGCCACCGTGACGACCGTACCGGGGGCCGCTCCCGCCGCGCTGACCAGCGGTGGGTCCCCGCCCACGGCCAATACGCGCGTCCCGGCGTCGGTATCGCGCGTGCGCGTGACCAGCTCCAGCCGGCTGACGGCGGCGATGCTCGGCAGCGCCTCGCCGCGGAACCCGTAGGTGGCGATGCGCTCCAGGTCCTCCGCGCTGGCGATCTTGCTCGTAGCGAAGCGCTGCACCGCCAGCGGTGCATCCTCGGGCTCCATGCCGCTGCCGTCGTCGCTGACGCGGATCAGGCGGAGGCCGGCTTGCTCCACCTCAACGGTGATGGCGCGGGCGCCGGCATCCAGGCTGTTCTCGACGAGTTCCTTCACTACCGACGCGGGGCGCTCCACCACCTCGCCCGCGGCGATGCGGTCGGCGACGGTGCGGTCCAGGACGTGGATGCGGCTCACTGCACCCGCTTGTCTCGCGGCGGCTGCTCCACCTGGCGCGCCGCCCGGGCGCGCTCACGCAGTTCGCTCAGGCGGTTCAGCGCCTCCAGCGGCGACATGTTCTCCACGGACAGGGCCAGCAACTCCTCTTCTAGAGGAGATGGCGTACTCAGCGACAGCGGAATTTGCAGAGCGCCTCGGGCGCGGCCCGGGAGGGGCGCCAGGTGCGTCTCCGTCGCCGGCCCCACCGAGGCCGCCTCGAGGTGCGCCAGCACCCGGCGGGCCTGCTCGATCACGGCGGGCGGGACGCCCGCCAGGCGGGCCACGTGGATCCCGTAGGAGCGGTCCGCGGCGCCCGCGGCGACGCGGTGCAGGAAGACTACCTCATCCCCTTCCTCCTGCACGAGGACGTTCACGTTGTGCACCCGCGGCAGGAGCGAAGCCAGTTCGGTCAGTTCGTGGAAGTGCGTGGCAAAGAGCGTGCGGGCGCCGATCTGATCGTGCAGGTACTCCACCACCGCCCAGGCGATGCTCATGCCGTCGTAGGTGCTGGTGCCCCGCCCCACCTCGTCCAGGATGATCAGGCTGCGGCGCGTGGCGTTGTGCAGAATCTGCGCCGTCTCCTGCATCTCCACCAGGAAGGTGCTGCGGCCGAGCGCGGTGTCGTCGGTGGCGCCGACCCGGGCGAACATTCGGTCGGCGATCCCGACCACCGCGCTCCCCGCCGGGACGAACGACCCGATCTGCGCCATGATGACGAGCAGCGCCGCCTGGCGGCAGTAGACGCTTTTGCCGGCCATGTTCGGTCCGGTGACGATGAGAATGGCCCGGTCCTCGACGTCTATATCCAGGTCGTTAGGGACGAACGCCCCGGCTGGGAGCGCGGTCTCCACTACGGGATGGCGCCCCGCGCGCACGCGGAGGCCTGCCTCCTCCGTCAGCGCCGGCCGCACGTAACTCCGCGCCTCCGCCACCTCCGCGAGCGCAGCCAGCCCGTCCCATTCCGCCAGGGCCGCGGCCGTTTGCAGGATCGCAGCGGCGTGCTGCGCCACCGCGTCCCGGATCGCCGCGAAGAGGCGTGCCTCCATCTCAGCCATCCGCTCTTCCGCGCCCA
>CAYHPT010000302.1:0-1550 GCA_964358435.1 uncultured bacterium
CAACCTGATGAAGGGCGCCGCGGGACAGGCGGTGCAGAACATGAACCTGCTGTGCGGCTTCCCCGAGGAGTTGGGGCTGCGCACTCCCGCGCTGTTCCCGTGAGCAGGCGCATCGTCTCCGGGCACGTCACCTCGCCGCGCGGTGTGCGCGCCGCGGGCGGGCACTGCGGGATCAAGCCGAGCCGCCCCGACCTGGCGCTCGTCGTCACCGCTGCCCCGGCCGCCGCGGCCGTCTGCTTCACGACGAACCGGGTGCAGGCGGCACCCGTCCTGGTGAGCCGGGAGCAGATCCGCGGCGGGCGCGCCCAGGCGGTGGTGATCAACAGCGGCAACGCCAACGCCTGCACGGGCGAGCAAGGACTGCGCGACGCCTGGGAGATGGTGCATCTGGTCGCGCGCGCCCTGGGCGTCTCTCCCGGCCTGGTGCTGGTGGCCAGTACCGGCGTGATTGGAATTCCGCTGCCGATGGAGCGGCTGCGCCGCGGGATTCCGGCGCTCGCGGCATCGCTCGGCACACAGGGCGAAGAGGCGGCGGAGGCGATCCTCACCACGGACGCGTTTCCCAAGACCGGCGCCGTCCAGATCGAGATCGGCGGGTGTGCGGTGACGCTGGGCGGCATGGCCAAAGGTGCCGGGATGATCCACCCCCGCATGGCGACCACGCTCTCAATGGTCACCACCGACGCGGCAGTGGACCCGCCGCTCCTGCAGCGGACGCTGCGGGATGCCGTCGAGCGGTCCTTCAACCGGATCAGCGTGGACGGCGACACCAGCACCAACGACACGATCTTCCTGCTGGCTACGGGAGCCTCGGGCGCGCCGCTGTTGCGCTCGCCGGACGATCCCGGATTCGCCGACTTTCAGGAAGCGCTCGTGGCCCTGACCCAGCACCTGGCCCGCCAGATCGTGCGCGATGGTGAAGGGGCGACCAAGGTGATCGAGGTCACCGTCACCGGGGCCGCGAGTGACGAGGACGCGCGGCGGGCCGGAGAGGCGATTACCACCTCGCCGCTGGTGAAGACCGCGGCCTACGGCAGGGAGCCCAACTGGGGGCGGATTCTGGCGGCGGTGGGGCGCTCGGGGGCGTACGTC
Source organism: uncultured bacterium (assembly GCA_964358435.1). Taxonomy (GTDB): domain Bacteria; phylum Sysuimicrobiota; class Sysuimicrobiia; order Sysuimicrobiales; family Humicultoraceae; genus Humicultor. The sequence continues at coordinate 1,093 of CAYHPT010000302.1, forward strand.
GATCCCGCGCGCGGGGCCGTCTCCGTTGGCGGTGTCCGTCTGGTGGAGGGCGGGGGGGGGGACGGCGAGCGGATGCCGGCCGCCGCAGAGGCGATGCGCGCCTCTGAGTTCACGATCGAGGTCGATCTGGGATTGGGCGCGGGGTCCTGGAACGGCTGGACCTGCGACCTCACCGAATCCTACGTCCGGCTGAACAGCGGGTACATGACGTGAGCACGAAAACCGGAGGGACCGAGCTGTCCGCCTGCGCCGCGGCGATCGCCGCCGAAGGCGCGCTGATCGCCCGCGGACTGCAGTATGTCAACGCCTGGCGGGGGCGCACCGTCGTGATCAAATACGGCGGCAGCATCCTCACCCGCGTCTCCGGCACGGTCATCGAGGACCTGGTGCTGCTGCAGGGCGCGGGTGTCAACCCGGTCCTGGTGCACGGCGGGGGGCCGGAGATCTCGCGGATGCTG
>CAYHPT010000303.1:0-1549 GCA_964358435.1 uncultured bacterium
GCGTTACATACCTCCCCAATGCACAAGCGCACGTCCCTTTGCCACGCTCCGTGATCTGTGCCCTTGGTGCACACACGATTTAAACGGTGGCATCCCATGATCAACGGGGGATTACGAGAAGACCTGGGAAGACGAGCGGAGAGTGTCCCCTGCCGCCTGAGGATCTATCCGAAGTCATATACGGGATTGTACATCTCGCTGGTCACCACAACGGCGAATCTGACCGTGGCCGTCGTGTGAGTGTGGACGGCGGTACAATGGCCCCCACGACATGGCCGCACTCGCCGTGCGCCTCTGTGCCCTCGCGCTCGCCGGCGCGCTCCCCCTCATCCTCTCCACCAGCGTCGAGGAGGTCTTCTTCCTGCCCTGGCGCGCGGGGCTGTGGGCGTGGCTGGCGCTGGCGCTGGCCTGGAGCGGCGGGCGCTGGCTCGCCGGGCGCGGCGCGCCTCCCGTGGTCACCTGGTCCACGCTCCCGTGGGCTCTCTTCGCCGCCTGGCTCTTCGCCGGATGCCTGTGGTCACGGAATCCTTGGGACAGCCTGCGCCACGCGCTCGAGCTTGCCGGCGCGGTCCTGGCCTACTGGCTGGGACGGGCGGCGGCGGACGACTGGCCCCGCCTGCGCGCCGCGGCGGTCGGGGCGGCCGCGCTGTGTTCCATCTATGGACTCTTCCAATTCCTCGGCTTCGATCCTCTCCCCTGGTCCACGAAGTTCGGCGCGCGCGCCTTTGGGACGCTCGCCAACCCCAACTACTACGCCGGATACCTGATGGTGGCGCTCCCGCTCGCCCTGGCCCCGCTGGCCGCCCGCGCGCGCCCCGGCGTCCCGGCGATCGCCGCGGCGCTGCTGCTCGGCATCGGCTTCCTGATCAGCCAGGTGCGCGGCGCCTGGCTCGCGGGCGCGGCCGCCGCCGCGTGGACCGCCTGGGTCGTCGTGCGCGGGGGCGCGCTTCCGCGGCGCGATCTCCGCCGGCTGGGCGCGGCCGCGGGGGTGGCCGCCGTGCTGTTCGGGATCGCGTTCGCCATGTCGCAGGACTTCCGCGGGCGGGTCGCCAGCACCCTGGCCGTGGGCGGGTACGACGCCACAGGCCGGCGTTTCCTCTGGCGGGTCGCGGCGCGCATCTGGCAGGAAGGGCCCGTCATCGGGTTCGGGACCGGGAGCTTCAAGTTTGAGTTCCCCCGGCACCAGCACGTCGGCCTCACGATGGGGCTGCCCCAGTTCCGCCCCAACAACTACAGCGAGCATGCCCACAACGACCTGCTGCAAATCGGCGCCGAGCTGGGGCTGGTCGGCGCGCTGCTGTTCGTCTGGGGGACGGTCGCCTGGTGGCTGGGGTGGACTCGCCGGCTCCGGGCGCTCGCCGCGGAGGGCCGCCGGCGGGAATGGTGGGAGCAGGTGGCCATGGGCGCCGGCCTGGCGGGGATGGGCGGCTACTCGATGGTCAACCTTCCTTATCAGGTCATCCCCAGCGCCGTGTTGTGGTGGCTGGTCATGGGGGTGAGCGCGGGGCGGGGCGCGGACGCCGGGCCACACCGGGCGCTTCCCGCGCCA
>CAYHPT010000304.1:0-1548 GCA_964358435.1 uncultured bacterium
AGACCTGATCTTCCGCCTCGCCGCCATCCTGCTGCCGCTGGTCATCCTGGTGCGGGTGCGGCGGGACATCGCCACCAACTGGCCGTTCAAATAGATCAGAGAGACCGCGCCGCGGTAACCGGCGGGCAGCGACCGGCCGGGGGGTCAAGGGAGCAGGCTCTCCAGCCGCCGGCGCAGCGCGATCCGGTCGCGCGGGATGCGCGGCACGACCAGGATGGTATTGTCCCCGGCGACCGTGCCGGCCACCTCCGGCCAGCGGACCTCGTCGATCGCTTCCGCCACCGCGTTGGCGGTTCCCGTGGTCGTCTTTACCAACACCAACCCGCTGCCCTCATCCACGCCGACGGCGTACTCTTGAAACGCCCGCGCCAGGTGGCGCTCCGCATCCGGGGCGATCTGCGCGGCCTCCGCCGACTGCAGGTAACGCGCCCGACCGTTCTGGGTCGGCACCTTCACCAGGCCCAGCCGCTTGATGTCCCGCGAAACGGTGGCCTGGCTGACCCGCAGCCCGGCCGTGCGCAGCGCGCGCACCAGCTGCGCCTGGGTGTGGATCACTTCCGCGGTGATGACCTCCCGGATCTTGCGCTCACGCGGACGCACGGATCCCCTCCCGCACCCGCTGCTCCTCTGCCTCCGCCGCCGCGACCCACTGCCGCAGGAGCCGGACCTCCCGCGCCGCCTGCTCCATTGCCGCCTGCACCTGCCCGCGAGCGGTGCCGCCCGGGACGTCTTTGGCGGCGACGGCGCCCTCCGGCGTGACGGCGGCCCGCAGGTGCTCGATCGCCGGGGCGTCGAGGCCCGGCAGCAGCGCGGACCATTCCTCCGGTTCGAGATCGGTCAGCGTCCTGCCCTGCCGTTCAGCGTAGCGGACGACCTGGCCCGCGAGGACGTGCGCCTGGCGAAAGGGTGTCCCGCGCCGCACCAGGTAGTCGCTGATCTCCGTCGCGGTGGGAAACCCCGCGGCCAGGGCGGCGCGCATCCGCTCCGGCCGGAACCGCGCCTCGGCCAGCAGCACGCCCATCGCCTCCACCGCGTCCAGCGCCGCATCCGCCGCCTCAAAGACCAGCGCCTTGTCCTCCTGCAGGTCGCGCTGGTAGCCGAGCGGCAGCCCTTTGAGGACACCGAGCAGGGCGACCAGGTCGCCGGTCACCCGGCCCCACTTCCCGCGGATGAGTTCGGCGGCGTCGGGATTGCGCTTCTGCGGCATGATGCTGCTGCCGGTCGCGACAGCGTCGGTGAGCGCGAGAAAGCCGAACTCCTCCGTGCTCCAGAGGACCATCTCGCCGGCCCAGCGGGAGAGGTGCGTCATCAGCAGCGCGAGCGCGCCGAGGAACTCGACGGCAAAATCCCGGTCGCCGGTCGCGTCCAGGCTGTTCTCACTGACGCGGGCGAAGCCCAGCATCCTGGCCACCGCCGCGCGATCCACGGGATGGGAGACTCCCACGGCCGCGCCCGAGCCCAGCGGCAGCACGTCCGCGGATGACCGGGCGCGGCGCAGCCGGTCGACGTCACGCCGCAGCATCCAGACGTACGCCAGCAGGTGGTGCG
>CAYHPT010000305.1:0-1547 GCA_964358435.1 uncultured bacterium
GGCGTTTCTCAAACTGCGCTACGGCTACGAGGCCTTTCTGCTGGCGAGCGTGGAGGGCGGCGAGAAGGGCGGCCGCTATTCCTTCCTCGGCGTCGGGCCGTTCCAGAGCCTCCGCGCCTTCGACGGCCACGTGGAGCTGCGGGGCGAGGGGATCAGCGAGGTCCGGCAGGGCGACCCCCTGGCCATCACCCGCGACCTGCTACAGCGCTACCGGCCGACCGGGATGAACGGGCTGCCCCGCTTCTCCGGCGGCGCCGTGGGCTACTTTGGCTATGATCTGGTGCGCCACTTTGAGCGGCTGCCGCACCGGCCGCCGGACGATCTGGGACTACCCACCTGCTACCTGGTCTTCGCCGACGCGGTGGTGGTCTTCGATCACGTCAAGCACACGATCAAGATCATCGCCAATGCGCTGGTGGACGGGGACGGTGGGGCGGCCTACCGGCGGGCGGTAGAGCGCGTGGAGTCACTGTACGAACGGCTGCGCGCGCCGCTGGTCCTGCCGGAACTGGCCGGCCGGGTCGATCACCTGCAGCAGGCGGAGATGCCGGTGGGCGACTTCGTCGCCGCGGTAGCGCGGGCCCAAGAATACGTCCGCGCGGGGGACATTTTCCAGGTGGTCCTCTCGCGGCGCTTCTCGCTGGAGGTGCCGGGCGTGGACGGGTTGGACGTCTACCGCGCCCTGCGGATGGTCAACCCGTCGCCGTACATGTTCTTCCTGGACTTCGACGGCGTACAGATCGCGGGATCGTCGCCGGAGCTGCTGGTGCGGCTGGAAGGCGATCTCGTGGAGACGCGGCCGCTGGCGGGGACGCGCCCGCGGGGCCGCGACGAGGAGGAGGACCGCCGCCTCGAGGCCGATCTGCTGGCGGACGAGAAGGAGCGGGCCGAGCACATCATGCTGGTAGATCTGGGCCGGAACGACCTGGGCCGGGTCTGCCGCTACGGGACGGTGGAGGTCAGCGAGTTGATGGCCACCGAGCGCTTCTCGCACGTCATGCACATCGTCAGTGACGTGCGCGGGCGCCTGCAACCGGGCCGCGATGCCATCGACGTGCTGCGGGCGTGCTTCCCCGCGGGCACGGTGACGGGGGCGCCGAAGGTGCGGGCGATGGAGATCATCGACGAACTGGAGCCGGTGGCGCGCGGACCGTACGCGGGCGCGGTCGGCTACGTCGGGTTCTCCGGCAACATGGACACCTGCATCACGATCCGCACGATCGTCATGGCCGGCGGCCGGGCCTACCTGCAGGCGGGCGCGGGGATCGTCGCCGACTCGGTGCCGGAGCGGGAGTACGTGGAGACGGTGAACAAAGCGAAGGCCCTGGTGCGGGCTTTGGAGATGGCGGGGCGGCGGTACCGGGAGGACGGCAGGTAGACGCAATGGCCACGGTGGTCGTGATCGACAACTATGACTCCTTCGCCTACAACCTTGTGCAGTATCTGGGCGAACTGGGCGAGGAAGCGACGGGCGGCGGCGGTGGGCGGGTGGGATTCGACGTGTTCGTCTACCGCAATGACACCGTGGACGTCGAGGCGCTGGAAGC
>CAYHPT010000306.1:0-732 GCA_964358435.1 uncultured bacterium
GCGCGCCGCCTCGCGCAGCAGGGTGGTCTTGCCCACGCCGGGGCGGCCCAGCAGCAGGATGGACTTGCCCTGCTCGGTCACGTCGCGCACGATGTCTACCGTGCCGAAGACGGCGCGGCCCACGCGGCAGGTCAGGCCGATGACCTCACCCTGCCGGTTGCGGATGGCGGAGATCCGGTGCAGGGTGCGTTCGATGCCGGCGCGGTTGTCCTTGCCGAACGCGCCGACCCGGCTGGTGACGTGCTTGATGTCCTCGCGGGTGGTCGGCGTCCCGCTCAGGTAGACGACCGATCCGGGAAAGCGCGCCTCCGGCAGCCGGCCCAAGTCGAGCACGACCTCCAGGAGTTGACCCAGATCCTGCTGGCGTTCCAGGGCGGCGCGGATGGCCGGCGGCAGGACCTCCAGCAGAAGATCGAGGTCGTCGGTGATCTGAATCTGGCCACGGACCAAGGGCACGGTCGCCTCCCGTCACGCGAAACGCAAAGGGAGGGACCGGCGCGGCTCCCCCCCAGCATGCGTCGCTGTCACGAAATGATTGTTTGCCCCGCTGCGCTGCGTCTCTGGTCTCAACAGGGCCTCACGTGGATGACATCCACTCTCAGATTATATGCCCAACGGCCGGGACGGCAAAGCCGTGGGACTACTCCACTTCCAGGATCAGGCATTTCAGGTAGCGCGTCTCCGGCATCCCCGGATGGATTGGATGGTCGCGGGCCTGGGTGCGCGCTTCCA
>CAYHPT010000306.1:742-1527 GCA_964358435.1 uncultured bacterium
TTCACGCTCGCCGCGCCCATGACGCTCGGCACCGCGATGGGCATCCTGGGCCGCCTCCGCAATCAGGGCGAGCAGCAATTCCTCGCTGACGTGGTAGGAGCAGGAGCAGGAGACCAGGATCCCGGCGGGCCGCAGCACCTTCAGCGCCCGCAGGTTGATCTCCTTATAGCCGGCCGCGGCCTGCGCGACCGCGGACTTGCGCGGCGCGAAGGCGGGCGGGTCGAGGATCACCATGTCGAAGCGGGGCCCCTCCTTCGCCAGCGCACGCAGCACGTCGAAGGCGTTGCCGGCCTGAAAGGTGCAGCGGTCCGCCAGTCCGTTGGCGCGGGCGTGCTCGGTCGCCGCGGCCACCGCATCCGGGGAGATGTCGATGCCGCGGACCGTGGCCCCGGCCCGCGCGGCGTGCAGGGCAAATCCGCCGGTGTAACAGAAGGCGTCGAGCACCTCACCACGCGTGTATCCGGCTGCGGCCAGGCGGTTCTCCCGCTGGTCGAGGTAGAAACCGGTCTTCTGCCCCGCGGCGACATCCACCCGGAATCGCAGACCTGCTTCCTCGATCTGCTGCGCGGTGGGCGCCTCGCCGGCGAGGAATCCCGCCGAAAGCGGCAGGCCCTCCAGCCGCCGCACCGGTGCGTCGTTGCGCCCGTAGACGGCCGCGGGTTCTACCAGTTCCTGCAGTAGCCGGACGATGCGGGCCTCATGGCGGGCCATGCCCAGCGTCAGCGTCTGCAGCACGAGCACATCTCCATAGCGATCGACGATCAGCCCCGGCAGACCGTCCCCCT
>CAYHPT010000307.1:0-612 GCA_964358435.1 uncultured bacterium
AGATAACGATAGGCACTCCGGGCCGCTGCTTCTCTATGGCCATAATAAGGCCCATAGCGAAGTCGTCGCAGCGGGAGATGCCGCCGAAGTAGAAGGCAAGCACCCCCATGATGCGGGGGTTGGCGATGGCTGAGGCCGTTGTGGCGACGCTGCTTGGCGCGATGGTTGGGAGTTTTGCCAACGTGGCCATTCACCGCCTGCCGCGCCAGGAGTCGCTGGTGGCGCCGCGCTCACGCTGCCCGCACTGCGGTCACCTCATCCGGGCGCGCGACAACATCCCCGTCCTCAGCTTTCTTTGGCTGCGCGGGCGCTGCCGCGACTGCGGCCGGCCGATCTCCTGGCGCTATCCGCTGGTGGAGGCTCTCACCGCGCTGCTGTTCCTCGCCGCCTGGTGGTGGTTCGGCCTTTCGCTCGGCGCGCTGCGCGCGGTCATCTTCTCCCTGATCATGGTCGTCGTCATCTTCGTCGACCTGGATCACCGCATCATCCCCAACACGCTCACCTATCCGGGGTTGGTGGTGGGACTGCTGCTGGCCGGGGCCGGCGGTCCGCGCGGCTTCCTGATGAGCCTGCTGGCGGCGGCGGGGGCCGGCGTGGTCTTCCTGCTCATCG
>CAYHPT010000307.1:622-1522 GCA_964358435.1 uncultured bacterium
GGACCTGATCCCCGTGTCCGTCCACGTGGCCGCCGCGGCCACGGTCGATCGCCTCGTCAAGCTGCTCCCCTCCATGCGCACGCTGGGCGTGGGCCCCCACGCGTGGGCCCAGGCTCCCAGGGGGGGGGGCCGCGCGGCTTCCTGATGAGCCTGCTGGCGGGGGGGGGGGCCGGGGTGGTCTTCCTGCTCATCGCCGTGATCAGCCGCGGGGGGATGGGCGGGGGAGACATCAAACTGGCGGCGGTGATGGGGCATTTTCTGGGCTGGCCGGTCATCGCCGCAGCGATGTTCATCAGCTTCACTCTGGGGGGCCTGGTCGGGCTGGCGCTCCTGATTACAGGAGTGCGCCGCCGCAAGGATCCGGTGCCCTTCGGTCCGTTTATGGCGGTCGGAGGACTTATCGCTCTCTTTTGGGGTGAAGCGCTGATCCGGTGGTATGTTGGATGAAATGGCCGTTGGACGGCGCATAGCGCCGTTGAAAAGGCGTAGAAATGGAGGATTTGCGGTCTTGGCGTCGAATTCGTCGAAGATGTTAGTGGACGGGACCGGGCGTCATTACACCTTGGTAGGAGCTAACGCCGAATGAACCGTCTCACGGCCCTGATTCGCCGGTATCCCATCGCTTCGGTCGCGCTGCTCGTCGCGATAGTGGCCGGCGTCATCCTGCTCCGGCCGACCCGCCCGCAGACCCCGACCGCGGTGGTCCAGCCAACCCCGCCGGCGGTCTCTCCGGTCACACCGGCGCCCGCGGGGACGCCGCAGGTGGCGCCCAGTCCGGCAGCCACGCCGGCGCCGGCTGCCGCGTCGCCGCCTCAGGCGGCCGGACGTGCCGATCCCTTTGTGCCTGTTGTCAGTGTGCGGGCGGGTCCTGCGCCGGGGCCGCGGCCGGTCAGCCTGCCC
>CAYHPT010000308.1:0-1509 GCA_964358435.1 uncultured bacterium
GGCCGCGAACTGGGCCTCTGAGAGGCGGGCGTGTGACCGGGCCCCCGGAAGCGCTGGGCAGCGACCACGAAGTGCTGACCGTGGAGGAAGCGGCGGCGTACCTCCAGATCCACAAGGCGACGGTGTACAAGTACATCCGCGAAGGGCTGCTGCCCGCCGCCCGCCTGGGCAAAGTCTACCGGCTGCTGCGGCGGGATGTGGACGCCTTTCTGGAGACGATGAAACTCGAGCGTCCTCGCTAGCGCATGGGTATCAACCTGGCCCGGACGCGGACCTTCAGTGCGTTCCGGCATGCCAACTTCCGCCGCTACTGGTGGGGGGCCGTCGTCTCCATGGTCGGCACCTGGGTGCAGGGGACGGCTCTCACCTTCTTCGTTTGGGAACTCACCCACTCGCCGCTGGCCACCAGCCTGCCGACCTTCTTCTTCGGTGTGCCCACGATGGTCTTGAGCCTGTTTGGCGGCGTGCTCGCCGACCGCGTCGACCGGCGGCGGCTGCTCATCACGACGCAGGCGCTCTTTGCCATCCAGGCCGCGGTGCTGGCCGGGCTCACCTGGTTCCACCTGGTCCGCGTCTGGCACATCTACCTGCTGTCGTTTGTGAACGGCGTGACGATGGCGGCGGATTCACCCGCCCGCCAGTCGCTGGTCCCGCGGCTGGTGGCGCGGGAGGACCTGACCAACGCCATCGCGCTGAACGCGCTGGTCTTCAACGGATCCCGGATCGTCGGCCCCCCGATCGGCGGACTGATCTACGCGGCGGCCGGGCCGGCGGCAGCCTTCCTGGCCAACGCCGTCAGTTACCTGGCCGTGATCTACCCCCTGGCGATGATGCGTCTGCAACCGCGGCCGGAGGAGGGGCCACGCCCGGGGCTGTGGGCGGACCTGCGCGAGGGGCTGGTCTATGTGTGGAGCCAGCCGATCGTGCGCACCCTCCTGCTTCTCGTAGCGATGATGGGGTCGTTCGCCTTCAGCTATCTCGTGCTGATGCCGGTGATGACCACGACGGTGCTGGGTGGCGGCGCCAAGGAGAACGGCTACTTGCTGGGCATCGTGGGCGTCGGCGCGACCAGTGGGGCGCTGCTGGTGGCGGCCGCGGGAGCGGGGGATAGGCCGGGGCAGCGGATCCTGACGCTGGGCGCCGTGGCGGGCGCCGCGCTGCTGGCCTTTTCCCTTTCACGCACCGTCGTCCTCTCCGGCGCGGTGCTCTTCATCGTGGGGATGGCGCTCATCGGTTTCCTCTCCACGGCCAACGCGACGATCCAGAACCTGGTGCCGGACGCGCTACGCGGCCGGGTGATGAGCGTGTACGCGCTGGCGCTGATCGGCAGCGGTCCGCTGAACAGTCTGCTGGCCGGGGTGCTGGGGAACTATCTCGGCGCGCCGCGGGCGATCGCGGTCTCGGCCCTACTCATCCTGCTTCCCGTGGCGGTGCTGGCCCTGCGCGCGCGGGCGCTGCTCTCCTTCGCGCCCCAGGCGAGCGCGGTGTTCTTTTCGTTGACGTCGACCC
>CAYHPT010000309.1:0-1508 GCA_964358435.1 uncultured bacterium
GTTGAAGACGATGCTGTGCGCCCAGCCATGGCCGCGCTCCCGCCACCACTTCCGTACCATGCCGCTCTGCGAGAGCGTGAACGAGAGGAAGACGCCGATCGCGTACAGCGGGATCAGGGAGTGCGTACTGGCATTAAACATGTAGATCAGCAGGCCGGAGAGGAGCGCCAGCAGGATAATCCCGTTGGCGAAGACCAGCCGGTCGCCCAGGTTGGCCAGCTGGCGCGGCAGGAAGCGATCGCGGGCCAGGATGGACGAGAGACGGGGGAAGTCGGCGAAACTGGTGTTCGCCGCCAGGATCAGGATCAGGGCCGTGGCCGCCTGCGTCAGGTAATAGGCGAATCCTCCACCAAAGATCGTCCGCGCCAGCTGGGAGACGACGGTCTCATGCTCTGTCGGCACGATTCCCAGGTGCTGCGAGAGATACGTGATGCCGAGGAAGAGCGTGCCGAGGATCCCCGCCATCCAGATCAGGGTGAGGCCGGCATTGCGTGACTCTGGGGAGCGGAAGGCCATGACCCCGTTGCTGATGGCCTCCACGCCGGTCATCGCCGCTGAGCCGGACGCGAAGGCGCGCAGGACCAGGAACAGAGTGAGGGGCTGAAACAGCGTCGGAGTCCCTGGTGGCAGCCGCGCCGGGACCGCCGGCGCGCCCCAGGTGCGGAGCACGCCCAGGATGACCATCGCCAGCGCGGTCCCGATGAACAAATAGGTCGGCCCGCTGAAGATCGTTCCCGCCTCGCGCACGCCGCGCAGGTTGATGACGGCGATCAGAGCGACGGCGACGAGCGCCAGCGTGACACGGTGCGAGAAAAGGCTGGGGACGGCGGAGGTGATGGCGGCCACCCCGGCGGAGACGCTCACCGAGACCGTCAGCACGTAGTCGATCATCAGCGCCGCCGCCGCGATCAGCCCGGGCCAGACCCCCAGGTTCGCGTGCGCGACGATGTAGGCGCCCCCGCCGCTGGGGTACGCGTGCACGGTCTGGTAGTAGGAGAAGGCGACGGTGGCCAGTACGGTGGTGATGGCCAGGGCGATCGGCCAGGCCAACCTCAGGGCGAGAGGCCCCGCCAGTAGCAGCGCCAGCAAAATCTCCTCCGTGGCATAGGCCGACGAGGAGAGGGCGTCTGACGAAAAGACCGCGAGCCCCTGGATCTTGTTCAACCGCTCATGCGCCAGCCGGTGGGTAGGAAGGGGGTGCCCGATGAGGGCGCGTTTGAGATAGTGCAGAGCCATTCGCAGTGCCTCCGGGCGCCGGCCCGGCCGGCCGGGTCTATCCTTCGGCCGCCCGCGGTCTGGCCGTGTGGGCTTCTTCGGCGCGAAGAGAAGACCGCCGGTTCAAGTAGACGGCGACCACGATCACCAGCAGCGCCACCGCGACGACAGTGCCGCGCGTCGTCCCCGAGAGCGGCTGGATGATCACCGGGGCGATCAGGATCGCCACCAGGTTCATCACCTTGATCAGCGGGTTGAGCGCCGGCCCGGCCGTGTCCTTCAGCGGGTCGCCG